>QHNR01000100.1 GCA_003218475.1 Verrucomicrobiota bacterium
AGCCAGAATTAAAAGTCTTCTCAGGCTCCGCCAACCACGATTTGGCCGAGCGGATTTGCAAATACATCGGCGTCCCTCTCGGGCAGGCAACGATCAGTTCGTTCCCGGATGGCGAGACTTACGTCAGGATCGAGGAGAACATTCGCGGGCACGACGTCTTCATCATTCAGCCGACCTGTCCGCCGACCAACCAACACTTGATGGAGCTGCTCATCATGGTGGACGCGGCGCGGCGCGCAAGCGCGGATCGGATTACAGCGGTCATTCCATTTTTTGGATATGCCCGCCAGGATCGTAAAGATCAGCCGCGCGTCCCGATCACGGCCAAGCTGGTCGCCAACTTGTTGTACGCGGCGGGCGTGAGCCGAGTGCTCACCATGGATCTGCACGCGCAACAGGTGCAGGGCTTCTTCGACATCCCGGTTGACCATCTCTACTCGCTACCAGTGTTGATCAAATATCTGCGACAGCAGCTGACTGGGAAAACGACGGTCGTTTCGCCGGACCTCGGTGGGCTCAAAATGGCTTCGGCCTACGCGGAGGCGTTGCGCGCAAATTTGGCTATCGTGGCAAAGGAGCGCCGCAGCGCGACAGAGACCGAGGCGGCGTATCTGATCGGCGAAGTGGAAGGCAGCGACGTGCTTCTCGTTGATGACCTCACCGAAACAGCCGGCACGTTGACTTCTGCGGCTGAGCTTTTGAAACAGCGCGGAGCACAGAAAATTTACGCTGGCGTTTCGCATGCTGTTCTGGTGGACATGGCGATCCAGCGTTTGCAAAAATCGAAAATTACGGAATTAGTAACCACCAACAGCACGCCGATCCGCCCGGTGGATGGCTTTAAGATCACGGTGCTGTGCGTCTCCGAGCTTCTCGGGGAAGGCATCAAACGGATACATAACGACGAGTCGGTGTCGTCGCTGTTCAACATCGAGAACGAAAAAAATGGCAAAACAAGTTAAGCTGAAAGCAGAACCACGAACGAACGTGGGACGATCTTCCGTGCGCAAACTCAGAGCGCGTGGATTGATTCCTGCGGTCATCTATGGCGGCAACGATAAACCGCAGCCCTTGCAAGTCGCTACGCGCGAGATCAACGCCATGATGAGCCACGCTTCTGGAGAAAACGTTCTGGTTGAACTGGAGATTGCCGGCGAAGGATCAAGTCGCACGGCGCTCGTGCAGGAGGTGCAACACTCGCCCGTCGGTGGTGAAATTCGTCATGTGGACTTTCACGCCGTCTCCATGGACCAGATGATTCAAGCCGAAGTTCCCCTGGAACCGGTCGGCATACCAGTGGGCGTCAAAACTTTTGGCGGATTGCTTGAGCAAAGCTTGCGCGTGCTGGCGATTGAATGTCTGCCGGGTGATTTGCCGGATCGGATCACGGTCGATGTTTCACAGCTGAACATTGGTGATTCCATACACGTCCGCGAGATCCAATTTCCCTCCGGAGTAACGCCAAAGGTGCCGCCCGATCTCACTGCGTTCTCCGTGCTCGCGCCAGTGGTTGAAGAAGAGGCGCCTGTGGCCGAAGCGGAAGCGGCGGCCGCAGGACCGGAAGTCATCACCGAGAAAAAGGAAGAGGGCGAGGCTGCTACGCCCGCTCCGGGTGGAAAGGAAAAGGCTCCAAAAGAAAAGGAGCAGAAGAAATAGCCTGGTTATTGCGGATCGCGAATTGAGCAGACGTGGAAGAATCGACTCCGCAGATTCGCCTGGTCGCCGGCCTCGGAAATCCCGGACCCGAATACGTGGCTACGCGTCACAATATCGGGTTCATGGTTGCCGATCAGTTCGCCGCGCAAGTTGGATCGACATGGGAAAAGTCGTCAAAGTGCGACGCGCTTTTAGCAAAATGCGGTTCCGTTCTTCTCCTCAAACCGATGAGCTTCATGAATCGGAGTGGCCATCCGCTTTTTGCGGTGGCGCAGTTTTACAAAATCGAGCCCCAGCAAATTCTGGTCGTGCTTGATGATCTTGCGTTACCGGTAGGTCGCTTGCGCCTGCGAGCGCGCGGCGGGTCAGGTGGACACAACGGGCTCGAATCCATTATCATGCAATTCGGAACTGAGGAGATCCCGCGCTTGCGCATCGGGATCGGCGAAGCGCCGCGCGAGGGATCAGTCGATTACGTATTGAACCGATTTTTCGATGAGGAGAAGCCTCTCGTGAGATCGACAATTAATCGCGCAGTGGAAGCTGTGAAATGCGCGATTGACAAAGGCCTCGTTTCCGCGATGAACACTTTCAACAAAACCGAATCCGAAGAAACATGAACCGCCGCTACGAAGCTCTGCTGGTACTGAATGCTCAGGGCAAAGAAGATACCGTCAGGGAAATTATCGAGCGACTGGAATCGGAGTTTCAAAAAGAAGGAGCTCAGATCGAACAGGTGCAAAAAATGGATAAGCGCCACTTTTCATACGTGGCCGGCGCGCTGGATTCCGGATATTATGTGAACTTTGTTTTCAATGCCGATCCGGCGCTGGTCGCGAAGCTCCGGGCGAAATTCAAGCTCGATCCGGAAGTGTATCGCCAAAGTTACGAACGTTTGCCCGAAAAGAAGGAGAAGCCGGCGAAAAAGGTGGCTAAAGGAAGGTGATCTCGCTATAAAGCGAACATGGCCAGCTTTAACAAAGTTATTTTACTTGGAAATCTCACCCGCGATCCCGAAGTGCGTTACACACCCAAGGGCAGCGCAGTCTGCGATCTCGGTATTGCCGTCAATCGCGTTTACACCACTGACAGCGGAGAAAAACGCGAGGAAGTTACTTATGTGGATGTGGTGCTCTGGGCGCGCCTCGCGGAAATCGCTGGCGAATATCTGAAAAAGGGGCGGCCAGTTTTCATCGAAGGCCGTTTGCAGATGGACAGTTGGGACGACAAACAGACAGGGCAAAAGCGGACAAAGCTACGCGTGGTGGGCGAGAGCATGCAGTTGCTAGGGGGTCGTCCCGGCGGAGCTGGTGGCGGGGCGGAAACGACTGGAGACAATCGACAAACCAGCGCACCTCCCAAACCACCAGCAGCAGCCCAGCCAGACGAGGACGAGATCCCGTTTTAATTTCGCGTTCTTCTCAGCTTGAACGGATACGTGTCTTTGCTACATTACACGTGTCGTGAAAGAGAAGCTGACATTGACGATTGAGCGGAGCGCGATTGCAGAGGCCAAAAAATTTGCGAAACAGAATCACACTTCTGTATCGCAGATTGTAGAGGACCAATTTAAAAGACTTGCCCCCGGTTCATTCACTGAACGCTGGTATGGCAAGTTTAAGGTCCCTCGACCCGACCCAAAGGATCCGCGGCTGACGTATCTGTTGCGCAAGTACGTTCACAACCGTTGAAGATTCTGGTCGATACCGACATTCTTATGGATGTCGCCTTGGGCCGAGCTGACTTTGGTCCGGACAGCCGCGCTATGGTGGACTGGTGTGAACAAACGCCGCACACCGCCGTGGTCGCCTGGCATACGGTATCCAACCTATTTTATTTAATCCGAGCTGCGCGCTCTGATTCCTTTGCGCGTTCTTTCATCAAAGAGTTACTGAATTTCGCTGCCGTGGCGAGTGGTGGCACTGAAGGAGTGCGACAGGCGCTCAGCCTACGTATGAACGATTTTGAGGATGCACTACAAGTAGCAACCGCAATTTCCGGTTACGCCGATTATATTATCACGCGCAACATCGCGGATTATCGGGGCTCCGTAATTCCTGCACTCACACCGCGTGAATTTCTCAGACGATTTGCCACCGAAAGATGAACGCAACGGAAGCGTGTATCGCGCTCAATATGCTGCCCACGGTTGGGCCCGTGCGGCTGCGCAAGTTGTTGGAGGTTTTTAAGGAGCCGCAGCAAGTCCTTGCTGCAAAACGCGGTGAGCTTCGGAAGGTCGAAGGAATTGGCAACGAAGTCGCGGATCAGATTGCAAACTGGGAATCGACGATCGATCTCGCCGGCGAGCTGAAAGGGGTGCGCGATTTTGGAGCAAACGTCATCACGCAGGATTTGCCATCGTATCCCCGGCCGTTGCGCGAAATCCATGCCCCCCCGATTGTGCTCTACGTTTGGGGAGACTTGCAGGAGCGCGATCATCACGCCATCGGGGTTATCGGTGCGCGACGCACGACGCACTACGGCACAGAGTCGGCAAAGAAGCTGGCTTACCAGCTGGCTTACGCGGGTCTAACAGTAATCAGCGGACTCGCGCGCGGGATCGATACCGCCGCGCATCAAGGGGCGCTCGCAGCAAAAGGACGAACGATCGCAGTAATCGGCTCCGGCCTGGCGAAGCTCTATCCGCCCGAGAATGCTGCTCTTGCCGAAAAGATCCGAGCAGGAAATGGCGCGATCGTGTCCGAATTTTCGATGGAAATTGAACCAGACCGGCAAACTTTCCCGATGCGCAACCGGATCATCTCCGGCTGGAGCCACGGCGTTCTTGTCGTGGAAGCGGGTCTGAACAGTGGAGCGCTCATTACAGCTGCGCAGGCGCTAGAACAGGGCCGGTCCGTTTACGCGGTGCCCGGCCACATTAACGCGCCGAGTGCAATGGGATCGAATCGTCTCATCCAGCAGGGTGCGAAGCTCGTAATGGATGCCAGCGACGTTCTGGAGGATTTGCAGATTCTCCTTCCCGAAACGAAGCCGTCACCCGAAGCTGCTGCCCGCGCGCTGCCGCCGCTATCTGATGAAGAGCGGCGCGTCTATGATGCGATCGACGCAACTGAAACGTCTATTGATAACATCGCTGCGAGGAGCGAGTTATCCAGCGCAACCGTTTCATCGACATTACTGCAGTTGGAACTCAAACGCTTGGTCAAGCAGTTGCCCGGAAAATATTTCGTGAAGCTCGCGTAAGAGACTGCTTCGTGTTGTAATAAGCACAACATCGTTAGTATTCAAAGTCCCTGGGCTGAAAGCCCCAAAACACGTTAGCCTAGGGCAACGCCCTGGGTGAAAGGTCCAACCGTTTTCCGCCCTGAAAGGGCATCACATGATTCGCATCGTAATTCTGTTTTGCCCCTTCACGGCAAATGTTGCTCTGATCATCAAACTTTCTGAACTCGGGCGGAAATTTGCAGTTCGGTAAGCATTGGACGATGCATATGAACCAACTCAAGAAGCATGAGAATTACGGTTAGCATAGACGATAAGTTGCTCGCCGATGCACAGCGCTGCACGGGCGAAAAGCAAAAGAGCAAGCTTGTACACATGGCCCTGCGGACCTTAATCCAGGACCAGGTTGCAGAACGGCTGATTGCCTTAGGCGGAACGGATCCCCGTGCCAAGGCCGCGTCGCGTCGTTAATTTCTGGAACCTGCGCGGCCATTGGAGCAAGGGAAAAACAGCTCGCGCTTGCAAAAACGCTCCAACTGGGTTCGATTCCTGCCCCATGTCCAAATCCCTCATAATCACCGAGAAGCCTTCGGTCGCTAGCGACATCGCCAAGGCGCTCGGCGGCTTCAAGAAAGGCAAGGACTTCTACGACAACGAGAAATACGTCATCTCGTGGGCAGTCGGTCATCTCTTTGAGCTCGCAGTGCCTGCTTCCATGAAGGAGCAGGACAAATGGGACATGAAGAAGCTGCCCATTATGCCGCCGGAGTTCGAGCTTGAACCAGCGGACAAAATGAGCGGCCGCGTCAACGTTCTTCGAAAGCTCATCAAAGACAAAAATGTTTCCGAGATCATCAATGCCTGCGACGCGGGTCGGGAAGGCGAATTGATCTTCCGCTACATCATCCAGTACGCCGCGGCGAAAAAGCCGATCAAGCGACTCTGGCTGCAATCGATGACCTCTGAGGCCATCCGCGAGGGATTCGCGCGGTTGCGCAGCGACGCTGACATGCAGCCGCTTGCCAGCGCTGCCCGCAGTCGAAACGAGGCGGACTGGCTCGTCGGCATCAATGCTACGCGTGCGTTTACGTTGCGACTGAGCGGCGGCCGAGGGAGCACTGTGACTTCACTTGGCCGCGTGCAGACACCGACGCTGACAATCATCGTGGATCGCGAGAATAAGATTAAGGAATTTAAGCCGCGTGAGTTGCACGAAATTAGCGGCACATTCCGCGCCGCTGCAGGTGAATATTCGGGACGCTGGTTCGATGAAGCATTCCGAAAAGACGAGGATGAAAGCGAGCGGACAAAGAGGCTGCTTGCTCGGCTCCAATTGAATCTGTCCGATGCGGAGCAGCGGCTTGATTCTGAAAACGGTTCGCTGTGGGACGAGCATCGTGCCGCGCCGCGACTGTGGCATCGCGAAATCGCCGAGGCGATCCAGGGCAAGTGCAGTGGCAAGAATGGCGTTGTTGAGCTGGAAGAGAAAAAACCGAGCACGCAGGTTGCGCCGCCGCTATACGATCTTACTGCTCTGCAGCGCGAAGCAAACAGCCGCTTCGGTTGCTCCGCAAAGCGCACCTTGCAAATCGCACAGGCACTGTACGAGAGGCACAAGGCGATTACCTATCCGCGCACCGATTCGCGCGCGTTACCGGAGGATTACATTCCGACAGTCAGATCGACACTGGCAAAGATCGAGAATCCGTTCGCTCGAAAAGTGCTCGATAACAATTGGGTCAAGCCAAACAAGCGCATCTTTAACAACGCGAAAGTATCTGATCACTTTGCAATTGTTCCGACCGGCACCGTCCCGCGTTCGCTCGACAATCACGAGCGCGCGCTCTTCGACATGGTTACGAAGCGCTTCGTGGCGGTGTTCTTTCCGCCGGCACAATACGAGAACACCACACGCATTACGCGCGTGGAAGGCGAGCCGTTCAAGACGGAAGGAAAAATTCTCGTCGCGCCCGGATGGCTCGAGGTTTATCGGCGCGAAAATGCCGGCGAAAAGGCGGAGGAAGATCTGCCGAGAGTGACCCAGGGCGAACGCGTCGAAACCGTGCACGTCGAAATCAAGACGGACGAGACAAAGCCGCCTGCTCGCTACAATGAAGCGACCATTCTAAGCGCGATGGAAGCGGCGGGGAAACTTGTGGAAGACGAGGAATTACGCGACGCGATGAAAGAGAAAGGGCTGGGCACGCCGGCGACGCGCGCGTCCATCATCGAAACGCTGATTGCAGCGCATTACCTGGTGCGACAGGGCAAAGAGCTCCAGCCGACACCGAAGGCCATCCAAACAATCATGCTTTTAAAGAATGCGGTGCCGGAATTGACCAGCCCGGAACTAACAGGCGAATGGGAGTTTCGCTTGCGCGAAATCGAGCATCGCAAGCTTACGCGCGACGCGTTCATGCGGGACATTCGCGAGCTTACGAACGACATCGTCGGCAAGGCCAAACATTTTCACCCCGACGAACACATGCCCGACACCGAGCCGTTCGGACAATGTCCGAAGTGCGGTTCCCCCGTCGTCGAGCGTTTCAAGAGTTTCACCTGTACGAATGACGAGTGCGATTTCACGATTTGGAAAACCATCGCCGGCCGTTTGCTGATGCGTGAGGAATTTGAGACTCTCGTGCGCGATAAACATATCGGGCCGTTGAGCGGTTTTCGTAGCAAGAAAGGCAAACGTTTCCACGCCGTACTGAAACTGAGCGACGACTTCAAGACTGAGTTCGACTTCGGTCCGAATGGTCAGGAGAACGGCGCCGCACAGCCGGTGGATTTTTCAACTCAGGAGCCACTTGGCAAATGCCCCAAGTGCGGCGGGCGCATATTCGAATTCGGAATGAGCTACGTCTGCGAAAATTCAGTTGGTCCGAACAAGACGTGCGACTTTCGATCGGGCAAAGTCATCTTGCAACGTTCGATCGATCGCGAACAGGTGAACAAACTGCTCACAACCGGCAAGACCGATTTGCTTGAGCGGTTTATTTCACGCAAGGGCAGACCTTTCAAAGCGTATCTCGTATTGACCGACAAAAAAGACGTCGGTTTCGAATTCGAAAAACGCGATCCAAAAGCAAAAAGAGAACGGAAGCCGAAAGAGCCGGTCGCCAAAATTGATTTCACAGGGAAGGAGTCAGTCGGCAAATGTCCGAAGTGCGGTGGAAAAGTTTTTGAAACCGAGAACAGCTACATTTGCGAGCGTTCTCAGGCCGACGGAAAACCCTGCAAATTCAAGCTAAACAAAACAATTCTTGGCCGGGACATCCCAAAGGAGCAGGCGCAGAAACTTCTTACCACTGGCAAAACTGATCTGTTCGATGGCTTCATCTCGAAACGCGGGCGTCCGTTCTCCGCGTACCTGAAATTGGAAGACGGCAAAGTCGGTTTCGAATTTCCTGAGAAGGACCACGCGCATTCCGGATCCAAACAAGTGCCCTCACGGCGCGGTTCGTAGCAGCGAGTCCAAGCTCCCGTCTGCGTGAAAGCAAAGCCTGAAGTGCTGGATGGGAATGAACGGAATCCCATGGTCACAACTCGTGACCTTGAATTTGTGAATCTGACTGATGCCGGCAAAATCAAAATCACTAATTCCGATTGAGCAGATCGACGGAATGATTCAAACGGTTCGGGGAGTCCGTGTAATCCTCGATAGCGATCTGGCGAAGATGTACGGTGTCCCCACATTTCGCTTCAACGAAGCAATCAAGCGGAATCGCCACCGGTTCCCTGAGGACTTCATGTTCCAACTCACACGCAAGGAGTTCGATTGTTTGACATCCCAATTTGCGATATCAAAAACCGGCCTGTCGGCTTACGTCCCACGCTCAAAGCTGGATGGAACTGAATTGAGCAGATGAAGCTTGCACTCAGGACAGAAAACCTTGCGCAGTTGGTGTTCTTCCTTCGCGGTGAAAAGGTGATGTTCGACGCAGACTTGGCGAGATTGTACGGCGTTACAACCAAAGCGCTGAACCAGGCAGTTGCGCGTAACAAGAACCGGTTTCCTGAGGACTTCGCTTTCCGACTAACCCGAAGCGAATTCGATGCTTTGAGGTCACGAATTGCGACCTCATCCCCAGGACAAGACCGTTTGAGGTCACAAATTGTGACCTCAAACAATGGCCGCGGTGGGCGGCGCTATCGACCGTATGCGTTCACCGAACAAGGCGTCGCGATGCTCTCGAGTGTGCTCCGAAGTGTGCGTGCAGTTGAGGTCAACATCGCGATCATGCGCACGTTCGTGCAGTTGCGGCGGCTCATGGACACAAACCGCGATCTTGCTCGCAAAATCGAAGCCCTTGAGATGAAATACGACGAGCAGTTCGCAGAGGTTTTCGCTGCGATCAAAGAACTGGTTGCTCCACCAGCCGAACCACAACGACAAATCGGGTTTCATCCCTAGCATGACCCAACCCATCGAAAACCCTGCAAATTCAAGCTAAACAAGACAATTCTTGGCCGGGACATCCCGAAAGAGCAGGCGCAGAAACTTCTCGCAACCGGCAAGACTGATCTGCTCGAAGGCTTCATCTCAAAACGCGGACGCCCGTTCTCCGCTTATTTGAAACTAGAGGACGGCGAAGTCGGATTCGAATTTCCGGAGAGAACGACAGCAGTCAGCGAATCCAAGCAGACGAGTTAGCCTGGCACAGGAGGAAGAGCTCGTGAGTGCGGTGACACAGGTTTACAGTTCACCTTGGGGTAAGCAATGTCACCGCCGAGCAAATTGCCGAGGCGCAATCGATCGCTCCGGTGGTGTGCGTCCAAAACTTTTACAACATCGCCAACCGTCGGGATGACGCGCTCATCGATTCGCTTGCCGAACAAGGAATTGATTATGTGCCGTTCTTCCCGCTCGGTGGTTTACAGCGCTGCAATCCGAAACGTTGTCGAACGTCGCTGCTCGTTTAAATGCCAAGCCGATGAGCGTCGCATTGGCGTGGCTGCTTCAACGTTCGCCTAACATTCTGCTCATTCCCGGAACATCATCAGTGGAACACCTGAGAGAGAACATTGCTGGCGAGAATCAGCGATACAGGTCGTGCGAACCGATGTCTACAGTTAGAACCGTATTCCTCTCAATGTAGAAGACGACTCGGAGATTCGCTTCGATTTCGGCGGCGTAAATGACGCGGCCGTAGCGAGCGGAAAGCTTTTGGATTTTTGTGGGAGCCCAAGCGGGAATCAAATGGGCTCTGTTTGAAAATAAGAAACGCCTCGCGTGCGCGACGCTGTTGCTGCGCGGGCAGCTTTCCGAAGCTTCGCCAGAACGCGCGAGTCGCGCGGAACCGATATTTCATTTATCACCCGGATACGGCTCATTCAGCGCGGTATCCAGGTCGACAAATCGCCCAGCTTCTGCGTCGGCCATCCCTTGCTTGAAAGATTCGGGGATCCAAGAGTCGTCGTTTTCTACGACGAATTTGGCGACTTGTGCACGTTCGCTGGCTGGAAGAGCCTTGAACTGCTCAATGATTTCAGTGGCGCTCATACTGACCAGAATACCGCATGACCTGATCGCCGCAAAATCGATGTTTTTTTAGACCTCAATTGAATGTTGGGGCGTTGAGCGTTTTTTTATGCATCCTCCCCTTTTCCTGGGTTCCTGGATTAGATCGTTCGCCGAACATTCTGCTCATTGCCGAAACATCAACAGTGGAACACCTGAGAGAGAACGTTGCTGGCTAAAACGTCGATAGAGAAGAATTTAATCAAAACTTTAAATCAGGGCTTCAAGCCTTGGTAAACAGGCTGACGATTTACGTTGCGTCTGACGATAACGTGCTCCTTCTCGGAAAACTTTTGTACAACGTCGATTCAATCGGTTTGCCGGAACAGTTCTCACCGGACACAAATCTGGACGAAATTCAGAGGTTCCTCTATTACGAGAAACAGCTTCCCGGAAAGATTGACCTGGTCGACGTTTCGTTTTCGAAAAAGGATTTTCTCAGGAAACATCGTCTGTTTCTCGAGCGACCAGTGTTGTAAGACTTGTTCTGGTTAATTCACGACGATTACCCGGCAGCAAAACGACATCTGCTCAAATATAAGGGAACCAAGAACCCAACCGACTACTGGGTAATACCGCCCTAGGTTGCAGCGGCATTCACCAAGTTCTAACCAAAGCAGCAACTTGTGTCAATAGTGAGGACTGACCCCATTTCTTCCTGTTTCTTCCTGCGGCTGCATTCGGCGAATCTAAGTCTCGCTCGTGTGCGGCGGTAGAAGAATCATCAGAGCAAATTGCAAAGAGCCGATGGCTAGTGGAAAAATGATGGCGGCATAAAAGAGCCAGAAAACGCCCGAGACCAGAGCATTGTAAAACTGCGAGAGAACCACCGCTGTGCCCAGGATGCCAACCATATAAAAAAGATACCGGTAGGCTCCCATGTTCTTGATGACCGTCGGCCCTAGTTCTGATAGGCGTCGCCAGGTCCAAAAACCAAAAGGAAAACTCAAAAGGAGCGAGAACCCGCTGCACCAGTTCCAAATGCAAAGCGGTGTCGGCTTGATCGTCATCAAGAACATGCCGAAGAAACAATCGAAAAGGGGGACTAGGGCATTGCCGAGCAAAAGCCACAGGCGAAACTTATCCCTTGGCGACCACTCGTGCAGCGACTTGCTGCGAAACGCCACGACGACCCCGGCAAAGCCGGCAAGCGCCACCGCAATTTGAGCGGCGGCCGTCAGGGCTTCACCTGGTTCCATCGCTTTGGATTAGATAGGATTCAGCTGGCGCGAACAAACACGAATTTCGGGAGGTCGATTGTCCTAATTTGCAATTACGAAGCACGATTGGTCGTTTTATCGACACGCTTCAGTTTTTGCCAACGCCTTAACGGCCGAGCTTTGGTGTTTTCCCGCAATTCACGCAATGTGAAAGGTGATGACGCGACCCCATTTTCTTCTCCTCGGGTATTCCTCGCTATTAGATCAATGTCTGCGATTGGTATCATATGCCACTGGAGCCTTGCCCCACCTGCGGCTACGCGCTTTCAATCGTCGATCATCATTGCCGTCATTGTGCTACCGCATCGCCGGCAATTCCGTCGCGGCCCTTTGATGCGAAACACCTGCAGCAAAAGATGATTATGGCCGTGGTGGTGTCAAGCGTTGTCGTTTACTTGATCTTCTTTCGCTAACGAAAAGGCGCTGAGAGAACGACAGCAGTCAAAGAATCCAAGCAGACGAGTTAGCTTGCCACAGGCGCAAGAACTGCGCCTGCTCACTCGAATGGGTTGCACGGAAACTGGCGCGGCATTCACCAAGTTCCAACCAAAGCAGCAACCTGTGTCAATAGTCAGGACTGACCCCTATTTCTAACAATGGGGCTCTCCGATCCCGCGTCCATGCAGCCACTCCTCCATCAGCCGTTGAGTTTGCTGCGACATCGTCACGGTCCGTCGGGCTCTGGCCTAGCAGATTCAGCTGTATCATATCAACATTGCCGCCTTCGCTAAGCTGCAAATCTGCAATCTCAAACGCCAGCGGTCCATCGGCGGGGCTCAGTCCGGCACAAGCCAACTGAACGAGGACTTGCTTGGAACTAGAATTCAGGACAACGCATGCAATCTCAAGCAACGGTGAAAACTCGATCGTAGTAATCTGGCACGGGACCGCCACGAGCACAGTCGGTTGGGCCTGCTGTGATGGCACGAATTGGACGGGCCTAGCCTCCCCATTCTCCCCATTCGGCACGAGTTGCAGTCCCGCGGCCATAAACGAAGGCGAACCCATGATTGGCCTCTGCTGTTGAGATGGAGTCACCCGAATAGTGCCAAGGGTTTTCCCTACGGGCTGGATCTTCGCAATCTCGAAACTCACTTCGAGTTGCGCCTGTTGAGAAGGGGCCAGACGCATCGTCACGAACTTTGATATGGGCCGCACTTGCAAAACGCCAATCTTGAATGTTGGCGTCAGTTGCATGGCGGCGACCTCGAAGGAAAAGGCGAGGTGAACGGAAGTCTGCATTGATCCAGCTTCAGTCTCAGCTGGCGTTACTACGGCGGGCAGTGCGATCTCCTCCGTGCGTGCAGGAATTTCAAGAGTCTCCTCGTCCGACGGCTCGGTAAGTCGTGCCGCTTCGGGAGGCATTGGGACGGCTGCCAAAGCCGGAGCTATTTCAGGTGGCTGCGGGACACTTGCCCGCAGGGTTTCCGCCGTTTGTTCGACAGCTGGCCCCACTGGCGATTCAAAGACTGACTCAGTCAGCGGCGGCAATTCGCCATCTGGCTCTGCCTTGCGGTAAACCTCGTGCGAAGCAGGTTGGATCTCTTCGTTAGGTGCAACTTCAGTCTCGGCTGACGTTGCTACGGCGGGCAGTGCAATCTCCTCCGTGCGTGCGGGAATTTCACTCGGTTCTTCAGTCGTTATCGTAGAACGTCCGCTTAATTCACCTGATTCGGCGAGGAGCTGTTGCTTGGCTTCGCGCCAATCCGAATCTGCGTCGCCCGGGATGGCAAATCTGCGGCGGTGTTCGGAAATGAAGTAGGCGCGAAGGCGAATCTCCTCGTCCGACGGCTCGGTAAGTCGTGCCGCTTCGGAAGGCATTGGGACCGCTGCTAAAGCCGGAGCTATTTCAGGTGTCTGCGGGACACTTGCCCGCAGGGTTTCCGCCGTTTGTTCGACAGCTGGCCCCACTGGCGATTCAAAGACTGACTCAGTTGTTCGCATCGAACTCACGGAACGCTTTGTTGTACATTTCCTCCGGTTGCGATTTCGTCGGAGCGCCATTTCCGCTGCAAGCGAGCCGAGCGCCACCGCTGTCACCGCAGCGATTTTCCAGATTGCGCTGGACGAGCTTACTTTCAGCCTGCCTCGGAAAAAATACGAGACCAGCATCAAATCGACGGTCTCACTCTCGCACCCCAAGCGGTTGACGGATTGCGCTCGCCATTTCGCTCCCCAAGAGATGCCGGAGATTGCGAATTAAGACGCGCAACCCTAGGCACAATAACGGGCGTCATCAAAATTTCTCCTCGGAACGAAATAATGGAATGTCACGATTCACAAATTCGATCACGGCTTTTCGGATGACCCAACCCGCCGATACTCTCATTTGGCCAGCGATAACATTCACACGGGCCAATACCCCTTTGGGCAGACTGACAGTCAGACGAACCATTGCTTTCGTGGGAAGCGATTTCCGGGTTTTGCTTCGCTTCAACCTCACATCACCATACTTCACCAGTATGGTGCAGTAGTGTCAAGCCTTAACTTTGTCTTTATTTCGTAGGCACAAGAACGTCTATCCTAATAACCGGGCAAGCGGGCTCGGTCCGCGTAATAATGATGGAGGGATGGGGGAACAGAGGTTCGCAGCAGCCGCAATTTGCAAATCCGCTAAAAGCTGTGCAGAGCTTCCTTAAAGGGCTTTATTCACGTCTAACCAGCGCGCCGGTACAGAAGCCGTATCTGCCTACGATCAATCGTCATCGCTGACAATCTCAGCAAAATCGGTTGGAGTTTGAGGTGCGTCTCAGCGATTTGATTCCAACGGGCGAACGATCTTTGTTGCAGACGCGGATCGGCTGACGGAGGACTCATCGCGATGTGCCGACCAAAAAAGCCGCTCCGGCGTGGAGCAACGAGCCAGAGCCGGGACATAATCAGGGTCATGACCTGCCCGCAGATGATACACATTTGCCCAGCGTGGGGTAACTCATAAAGGAAAAGCAATGATGAGAGTACTAAAACCCCTGCAAGAGAAGGCAACGACCGGCGCGGGCAAAAGGCTTGTGCTACCAGAGCCGCGCAGGGTTTGGTTTCTCATCCGCGGAGAAGGGTCGGTATCAGCCGGAGCGGTAACGATTGAGTGCTGCCCGGAATCTACAAAGGCTGGCAAGTTTTGGATGGAGTTGGCAACGATTCCCGTGCCCGCCGACAATGGTCTGGCGCAATATTACACTGAGGAAGCTTCCGGCCTTTTCAGGGCGCGTATTTCGCGCCCTGTGAGCAACGGAACCGTAACTGTGACACCCCTGGTTTCCCGTGGTCGCCCAGACCGGCCGGACCGGACAAAGGTTGTATGACGCCAGCTCGGGATGAGCGCCGGGCGCGCCGAACACAAGGCATCACCACTCTCATCAAGTGATATGCCGCCCCCTCGTATTGAATTCGCAGCTGGCGCGGCATTCACCCACGAAAACAGTTACATTTGCGAACGTTCGCAGGCCGACCGAAAGTCCTGCAAATTCAAGTTAAGTAAGACAATTCTTGGCCGCGACATTCCAAAGGAGGAGGCGCAGAAACTTCTCGCAACCGGCAAGACTGATCTCCTCGAAGGCTTCATCTCGAAACGCGGACGCCCATTCTCCGCCTATTTGAAACTAGAAGACTCGAAAGTCGGTTTCGAATTTCCGGAGAGAACGACAGCAGTCAGCCAATCCAAGCAGACGAGTTAGCTTGGCACAGGCCCCGGCTGCGCCTGCGCTGGGACCAATGCGGCGTGGTTGCTAGTCACACTATCGTGGCAACCGCCTTTTGCCGCACGGAAAGCGATATCCCACAGCCGCGCAGAATATCGTCGATGATTTCTCGCTTTAATATCGAGGGCGAGGTGGTTAAGGCCCAGATACTCGAGGCGCCTATGCGATGCGGATTCGGACTTGACGCGTGCTCGTGCAGTTCTTTCTCCGAGCGTTTTGTCGATTTCGGCGAGGCGTCTGAGGATCGCAGTGTCAGTAGCCAGCTGTTCGCGTATTTTAATGAAGGCTCGAATCACAAAGAGGCTCATAGCGACGGCTCGCTTGCTCCTCAAGACGTTCGCGGCTTGAAGAGCGCCGTACTCGGTAAATACCTGCGGTGGCTTGGTGCGGCCACCGCGGGTTGGTTTCGATATCACATTTTGTGATATCAATGTCTCGATCTCTCCGTCGCTTACCGAAGACAAAAATCAGCCGGGAAGCGGGCCTCGTTTCGCTTCACTGCCTGGTTTAAGGCCGCAGTGGTGACACCGTAAATTGCAGCGGGATCCGCATCGAGCAAAACGCGCCGGCCACGAACATCGTGGATCAACTCCTGAATCGGCGGAAGCGACTGCAGCGATCGGGCCTTCTTCACCGACCGGCTTAAACCCACATGCCGACGGCATCCACCGGCAGCGGCCTAGGGAACGTCCAACGTGATTTGCGAAGGGCGCCAAATAGCTCCTCAAAAGTGGCAGCCTTCGCGACGAGCTCGCGAAGTTGCGCTATGGCTGCGTGAGCGTCCGCATCATACGCTTCCTCGGCGTTAAACTGCTCGATTAGCTGGCGTATCCGCCGGTTGTTCACATCATCTAGACTTACGGTCGGCATACGCGAAATAAACTCAGATTTTAGTTCAGTTCCATCCAACATCTCAGAGCGCGGAGTTTACCAAAAACAGAAGAAAGGCAGAAGGAAAAATTAAGAAGGATGAAGGACGGCTTCAGACTGAAAGTCGGACTTGAAACTCCCTCGCGTCCCCGCTCGGTCGCTGCTTCCCTCGCAGCTTTACCTTCTATGTCGCTGATCCCAATCGCTCCGTTCACCTTCGGGCTGAAAGCTTCGTCTGTAGTCGTAACTGACCGCAGGCGGCGGCAATGTCGTGGCGCTTGTCGCAGCACAAGGTGGCGACCACACGTGCTTCCGCAGGATCGATTCTGGCGGCGTGCTCTCGGTGCCTCTCGCAGATGCTCCCTCGCAACAACCGGCAATTTGTCATTTGGGAATGAGGAGTTTCAGGGAAGAAAAATAATCGCGCAAATAGCCGCGGTCGCGGGCAAGCAGCCGGTCTGCGTGGACCTTCGCGTGCGCGCCGATCAAGAAATCAGCAATAATGCCGCCTTTTCTGCGAGTGCGTTGCACATACGCAGCAAAGATTTCGCCGGCCAGCAGCGCGCTCTCGCGCGAGGATGGCACAAAACGCAGCTCCCAATCACCCAGGAATTCGTCGGCTTGCCCAGAGGTTGCGAACGCCGGACGAATTTCGGCCAGCACGCACTTGCAAATTATCAGCCCGCCCTCCCCAGCGGCTTTGCGCAGCGCCTGTTCTGAAGAATCAGCGTGCGCTGCCGAATTGGTCAGCACATCCAGTAGCACCGAGCTGTCAACCGCGGTCAGCATCGCGGGTTCGTTTCAGGTAGCGATCGACAGATAGCCCTTTGGGGAGATTGCCTTTCCCGCGCCACTTTGTGAAAACATCGTGAGCGACTTTTTTGCTGCCAACCAGTCTTCCATTGAGCGCTTGAAATTCCAGCACAGCACCGGGCAGCAAACCGAGCTTTTCCCGCAGGGGCTTCGGAATTGTGATTTGACCTTTCTCAGACAGGACTGCAGTCATACGCGTAAAGTAGGAATTCTTACCATTCTGTCAATCCCCACCTACAATCGAGGTGAGTCTGCGGAGTACGTTTTGCCTGCTGGCCTACCGAGGATTTCCTCCCGGCTCGACCTGTTGTTGCACGTGATGCACCATTGCCACGGCACCAATGAGTACGATGGCGGCAATGATCTGGTGCGGGTGAAGACTGGCATGGAAGAAACCCCAAGTGATGCATACGGCAGCGAGGGTTTGCATCATCTCGAAGTAGCCTGCCGTCGATGCGCGCGTGAGGTGCAGGCCTTGGAAATAGATCAGGAGTGGAATTCCGCCTGAGATCGACGCAAGCAGAATCAACAGAACGATCGCTTTCGTAACGTGCGCCTGCGCGGCCGGCGGCCAGAGCGCTGCGCCATTCAGTTTCCCATAGGCCAAAAGAATCACCGTCATGCAGGCGAGCCCGACGACGATGCGCATGCTGGAGGCGAGTCGGAGGGACATGCCCGTCATGACACCGCGTCCCGCAACGGTTGCAAGTCCCCAGAATACGGCACAGACGAGCGCGTAGCCTGTGCCGAGATTGAGGCCGGCGCGCTCGAAGGAGACTCCGATCATGGTCGGATGCGCAACAGACACGAAAATGCCAGTCACGATAGCGATGCCAGCGTAAGAGAAGAATTGCCGCGCGAGCCGGTCACCAAAAAGCAGGAATGCGCCCATGGTTGAGATAACGGGTTGGATATTCAGGATCACGTTTACCACCGTCGGGTTGCCGTATTTCAACGCCAACGTGAAAAAAATTGTGCCAACCGCCGAGCCGGCGAACCCGGAGAAAAGCAGGAAGCCCCACGTGCGCGCGTGAATTTTTGGAATCTCGTATAACTGCGAGACCAGGATCGGCAGGAACATGATGAGGATAAACACATGCTCCCAGAAGACGATGACCTTTGCGTCAAAAAGCGCATTAAGCGGGATGCGCCACGCGCTTTCTGTGCCCCAAAGCGCCGCGCCAAGGCCGACGAGCCACGGGCCATAAGATGTGCTGCGCGTTGTGCGGCTTGGCATCTCGAATCCGTGTAACGTTGAGGCATTGCTGCGTCAATGCGACATCCTGGTGTCGCTTGGTAACAACAGCTCCAGCCTAAAAAGCGATGCGAGGACGCATCGCACTCGAGTGAACGGCCTGAGGGCAGGCCGTCCCCAGTACCCATTAATACGCGGCAATGGAGCCAGGCCGCCCTCGGCCTGTAAGTCACGAGGACGAGCAACTGCGTGCGAAATCCAACGCGGCGATCTATCCGTTTTGCGAAAGCTTCAGGAGTGCGGCGCGTCCTCGCGTCGCTTTTTGCACATGCGAATCTAGTGAAAGAAGCATTGACGCCACAACTTATTGTGTGGTAATTAGCCGCTCAACACTATGCGTTGCCCCAAGTGCGGGTCTCGTGATGACAAGGTCATCGATTCCCGTCAATCGCGCGATGCCTCCAGCATCCGCCGCCGCCGCGAATGTTTGAAGTGTAAATATCGCTTCACTACTTATGAGGAGATCGAGCGCTCTGATCTCCGCGTCGTGAAGCGCAATAGAACACATGAACCGTTTGATCGCCGTAAATTGGCCGCCAGCGTCGCGAAAGCGTTTGAAAAACGTTCTACGAGTCTTCTTACGCTGGAGGATGTTGTGGACGAGATTGTTCACGAACTGGAAACCGGGGGGCGCGAAGTTCCGTCCTCGGCGATTGGCGCGAAAGTGCTCGAAAAACTCCGCGCCATCGATGAAGTAGCCTATTTGCGTTACGCCTCCGTGTACCAGCGATTTCAGGATGTCGATGAATTTGTAGACGCCATTCATACGTTGGGACGTCGCGTAAAACCCAATGCGCTCCAGCGGGAGTTGTTTCCTTCTGAGACGGCGCAGAATTCCACGCCAGGATCGCGCAACATCCGGAACAAGAATCATGGTCGCGTTTAAGGAAGAATTTCCATATCTCCGCACAAATTCCGGACAACTCTTCGAATTCAGCCGCGAGTGGCTGCATGCTGCGATCACGCGCGCCGCGGACGAGGCCGGTTATCCCAGTTGGTGGCTTACCGATCACGTGACTGAGAGCATTGCTTTTTATCTGCACCTGCGAAATGACGAAAACGTGGTGGCGTTTAACCAGCTGTCGCAAACTGTGCGTTACGTGCTGAAAGCGATCGGGTACAAGGAGATTGTGCCGCATTTTGCGCCTTCGCCGCCGCCGATTTCGATTTCGTTACTGGACATTGCGCACCATGCCGGCGCAGGTTATGAACTCGCGTTTTTTGATCTTCTTGAAAAGCGAATCAGCAGCTTG
>QHNR01000097.1 GCA_003218475.1 Verrucomicrobiota bacterium
CAAGCGTCTCATGGCGCGTTAATATTCCGCCTACTGCTCCAGCCAGCGTGACTTCCAAACCATCTAGAATCCATGTTGCACCGAGCGAAACTACGATCAGCCAATGCCACGAGCTCCACGGCATCCGGTCCAAGCGCGCCGGCACGTACGATTCGATCGTTTCGCCATCTGCCATGCTTCCAGTCTTTCGCGCAAAGAAACGCGCAGCGCAAAATGCGAACCAAGAAGTTGCGCGTGTAGTCACGGCGCTGTGCGCCGTCTTCTCGTCGGCCAGTTTGAAGCTCAGACGCCCACAGGGGCGTGGCTACAAGATCACGCAAGCAGTCTTTCGCGCAAACAAACGCACCGCGCAAAATGCGATGTTGCCGCTTAGTGCGCCGAAAGATTTGCGCGGCGATTTCGAATGTAGCGAAAGTACCGTTCTCGGATGCGCCACTGATATAAAACCAGAGGAACAACGACGGTAAGCTCGAGAAAATGACGCAAAGAGCAATCCAATTCGCCGGCTTTGAAGCCCCGACGAATCAGCAGCAGCGCTAGTACCGTGATCACTGCGGTGAGCCCAAACCCGACGTGCCAGGCAAAGCGCGACCCTAGCAAATAGAGAACGAAGAACACGGCTTTGGTCACAATGATCAGGATCCCGAATTCAGACAGATCACGATGAATGAGATAAGAATCGTAATCGAAAGGCAGAGTAATGACGAAGGCAGCAACGACGACCCCAAGCGGATTCCGTTCTAGCGTGCCACCCATGCTTTGGAATCTAACGAGAACGAAATAACCCACGGCAAGATGTCGTGGCGAACACACTGGGCGCATTTCGAAATGGAGCCGTTGGCCTTCATTGGTTGGTTAATCTCATTTGCTTTTAGCAGCCCTCCAAGCTTTCTCGAATCGCATGGGGAATCGTTTCATAACATTAAATCCGGTCATCACAACGGCCAGTGGTTGGTTAGACCGCTTGGGGCGCAACAACGCGACGAAGTGAAACATAAAGAAGAGTGGTCTCGGGTAAGCGCACTGAAATACCGTCAAACCTAAACTCGTCGTTCCGACAGGAAGCCATGTAGTCCAGATACTCGCGTCGCGACTGCCAGCGCGCGCGCTGATGGGTAAACAGCGACCAAGCGAGAAGCTCGTCATAACCTTCACGAAGTAGTGCGGGGTCCCACAGTCTGATGGTGACAAGCTCGTTAGCGTCTTCGATAGAGCCGTTGTAGTCCATCAGCGCTTCTTCCCAATGATCAGTGAACTGTCCCTTGATGTCTTCAGCGGTGAGCCGGGTGTGACCGGCTGAGTCAGTTTTGGGAAAGAGGATGCCGTATGGATTCTTGTAACCTGCGCTAATTTGCATCCGGAAAATGAGCCCGAAGAGATCGTCAGCTTCGGCGCATCTGGCTCTGAGCTCGATCTGCGGAGGAAGCGTCATGCAATCTAACGAGACAAAGCTCAGGCACCGCTGGCTGGAGCGACCTTTGCTGCACTGGGTGATAACGAAGTCATGTGAAAGCTAGTCATCAGAACGGGCCAGCGGTTGGCTGGAGCGATCGGTTAGACCTCTTGTTCCAATATCGCCAGCTGAGAACAAACGCGAGACTGGCAAAAGCGCAGCTGATGATCGATGTGATGATGAGCGTCGATGTCGGAAGCGTAGTGCCGGTGTACGGAAGCCAAAGGGGACCGGAAAGCGATGCTGCTATGATAAGAGAGAGCAATAACCAGAATCTGCGCTTCGTCGACGGCCGGTTCATCGTCGGCAAACCGGCGGCGAGACGAGAATTCCGTCGGCGGCGCTGCAAAACAATGAGCGGGATGAAACACACGGGTGCCAGAATCAGAGCGCACCACTGGAGAGGCTCGGAAAGACCGAGTGGCTCCGAGAACACGCTGAACATGAGGAACACAGAGCCGAAAAGCGACAGGAGCATCTCGAGCTTGGATGGTTTCATGAGGTCTAACGAGAATTAGACGAAACGTCGCAATTAACGTCGAACATTTTTTCGTCTAACTTGGTTGCAATTCTCGGCGCAGCAAACCAGGCAAACTGCGCGTCCGCCCTACATCGAACCTCGCAACACATCAGTCCAGCACTTCGACCGGATCGTCTTTGTGCAGCGTGCCTTCTACCATGACCGCACCGTAAACACCGGCCATGCCCTCGTGAGCTTGCGCTACTTTCTTCAGTATCTCTGGCGTTCTCTCGGTAGTGTCGGGATCGAGTGTAATTATCACGCAGCGTGCGTCGCGTTCCAAGATTCTGACGACGACTTTCGGCCCGATCCGCAGCGATCGACCGACAAAATCATTTTCTGTAAACCCACCACCAGACGTTAAGTCCACGTAGACATTTGCGCGGAAACGCCGCTTGTCGATCGGCGTGCCTGTCTCTTCAGCCAATTGCCGCGCCGATTGCAAACTAAAGATCGAGACAGGGCGGCAATCGGTGAGAGCGCGCTCGGATCGCATTAATGTGAGCTGATGCTTCGCGTCGATGTCGGCCCGGAGCATGTCTATCAGGGCTGAATCATCAATCGCGAGCGTCTCTCCGGCCGGAGTTTCAACATCGACCATTAACTCTGAAGAATCGGCTGAGACGGGGTTCGTGCCCATGGTCTCTGCTTCCGTTAAGTTAATCGGCCGCGCTGCTTTGTCGGGATAACGGAAGTGTGGACGATATTGCAGAAGTCTTCGCTGCTCGCGGGCTGTAAGATAGGGAAATCCCTTTGGGCTGGCGGAGCTTTTGAAGGCGAATAGGCGATCGCCATAAATTCCCGAAAAACCTGCAAAAGCTTCTTCCAACTCTTCGCCGCGCATGCTCTTGACGGGGTAACGCCAAACACTGTCCACCTTTCCGATGACGCTCATGTCTCAGATTTTTTTCTTGAAGATCGTGGCAGTCAGTCCGGTTACGATTTGCCAACTACGATGTCGCCGTAGGTGCTGTTGACGATTGCCTTCAACTCCGCCTGCTCCGTGGCAGGTACGCTGAATTTGTCGAGTGCTTGTTGCAAGTCGTCCATGAACGCCTCCCATTCTTTTGGCGTGATGTTCAGCTGCTCGTGAGACTCACGCATCGGGCGCCCGGTATATTTCTGCGGGCCGCCACTGGCCCAGCCGACCATTTCGGTAACCAGATACTTGAAGCCCGCCGGCGGAACCTTGTGATGCGCTTCATTCACGAGGGGGTTGGCGTTCAGGCGGGGATCATTCATGACGCGGTCGATAAGGTCATCGACCACCGTCGCGATACTGTAAATTCCGCCGAGACGCTCGTAGAGGGACGGCTGAGTTGGCTGTGATGGCATGGGTGGATCCTTGGTTGTGGTTTAGTGGTTCATGTTTGACAAAACGACTACTAGCTTCGGTCTGAGCGGCTCATCAGTGCGTTCGCTGGCAAAGTGAAATCGAGAACCTTACGGGCGCTCTCGACACCCGCTACGGGCAGCTTAGCAGCATCGATCAATCCGATCTGAACCAGCACTGATGCCTGGTCCCAGTAAATGTGCTCATGAGCCAACTTGCCTTCTCTAAATCGAACGATGGCGACTAGGGGAACTTCCACCCGCTTTCCCGTCGGAGGAATTCCCGGCAACATCCAATCCATCCGGATGCTGTGAGTGAACTTGAAAACCATTTCGTCCACCAACTGGTCTTCGCCGATCGTTCGCGAGACCGGCGTCATTTCGGTATCCGGCGGCATTTGCGGAATGAACCGTTTCGAATAGAACTCCCGCAATTCGCTCCGGCCCACGCCGCCGGTGAGCACTGGAATGTGATTTACATATGCGTCCTCGACCATCGTGGCGAGCGTGTCCTCGGCATTGCGCGTCGAGAACTCATACTGCACATGCTCTTCCCAGAGTTGGCGCAGAGTTTCCTGGGCAGGACTAAGATTATTGGTTGCGTCTGTGTCTTCGGGTTTGGCCATGATTTCCTCCTCTTGGTTTTTTAATGGAACGCCCCAAATAAGGCAAGGCAGTTAATAGCCGCGTTACGGCGCCGAATCGTCGAGGCCCTACGGGAAAAGCCAGTGCGAGCACGGCGGTTCCGAATGGCGGAGATAGAGACTGCCCTCAGTCGGGCAGGAACGTCACTTTGCCCGTGGAGACATCGTAGATCGCTCCGACGAGACCGACCGTACCGGCGTCGAGCTGAGCCTTTATCGTCGGGCTCTTCTCACGAATCTCCTTCATTGCCTGAGACACATTGGCCTCGGCGACTTTGTTGACGTACGCGTCGTCTTTCGCGCTTCCAGCGCCGGATGCCGACACGGCGGGCCGGATCTTCGCCAGGAGCCCGGTGAGATTACCCAGCTTCGCGTCGTCGATGGAGCCCTTCACGGCGCCGCATGACGTGTGCCCGAGGACGACGAGCAGCTTCGATCCGACGACCTTGGTTGCATACTCCATGCTGCCAAGCACGTCCTCGTTGACAATGTTGCCCGCGATGCGGATCCCGAAGACGTCGCCAATTCCCTGATCGAAGATGACCTCGATCGGAGCGCGAGAGTCCATGCACGCGAGGATCACCGCAAACGGATACTGACCGCCCGCAGTCGCTGACACCTTAGCCAGCCAATCGCGGCTCTTCATGTTGTTCTCAACGAAGCGAGCGTTACCCTTCTTCAACTTTTCCAAGGCCGAGGTCATCCGGGCCTGCGATTCTGACGTCCGAACAGCCGGAGTCTTCTTGCCCTCGGTGTCGGCGGGAGTTTGCCCGATGGCCGATGCCGAGACGGCAAAAGCAAGGGACACGAGTGCGACGGCGAGTGTTGTTTGTCGCATGAATCCTCCTTAAATGGTTAGCTACATCACAGAACGCCTCATATGTGCGGTCAATTACCAGCACAAGGCTACGACTCGTACCGTGCCCTCCTTACCATTACACGTCGTAGTACATCGCGAACTCGTACGGATCCGCCTTCGCCAAGGCTACGGCGCGACAAGTGCGGGCGACGTGTTCGCGATTACACATCATAGTACATCGCGAATTCGTAAGGGTGTGGTCTCAAGCGCAGCGCGTCGTATTCTTTTTGTTTCATGTCGATCCAATTGGCGATGAAGTCTTCATTGAAGACGTCGCCGCGCAATAGGAAGGAATGATCGGCTTGAAGCGCTTCGATCGCGCCGCGAAGTGAATCGGGGACGCTTGCGACCTGCGCCAGTTCTTCAGGTGGCAGTTCGTAGAGATTTTTGTCGAGCGGATCGCCGGGGTCGATACGGTTTTGGACTCCGTCGAGGCCTGCGAGCAACATTGCAGAGAAGGCGATGTATGGATTCGCTGATGCGTCAGGTGTGCGGAATTCAAGGCGCTTCGCCTTTGGACTGGCGGAATACGTTGGAATACGAATTGCAGCGGAACGATTTCGTGCCGAATAAGCCAGGTTCACTGGCGCCTCGAATCCCGGCACAAGACGCTTGAAACTGTTGGTTGTTGGATTGGTGAAGCAGGTGAGCGCGGGTGCGTGTTTCAAGATCCCACCGATGAAAAAGAGTGCCATCTCGCTCAAGCCTGCATAACCGTTTCCTGCGAATAGCGGTTTGCCGTCTTTCCAAAGCGAGATGTGCGTGTGCATGCCGGAACCGTTATCGGCGAAGAGCGGCTTCGCCATGAAGGTGACCGTCTTGTTGTGCCTTCGTGCGACATTGCGAATGATGTATTTGTAATACTGCATCGAGTCGCTCATCTGCTTGAGGGGCGCGAAACGGACATCGATTTCGGCCTGCCCTGCGGTGGCTACTTCGTGATGCTGCTTGTCGACGGGCACGCCCGCTTTCTCCAGCTCCAGCGCCATTTCGCTGCGGAGGTCCTGCAACGTGTCCATCGGCGGCACAGGGAAGTAACCTTCTTTAGGCCGAATCTTGTAACCGATGTTTGGAAATTCTTCGCGCGCGCTGTTCCAGTGGCCTTCTCCGCTATCGACGAGGTGAAATGAGGAATTCCCCGAGTAACTGAAACGCACATCGTCGAAAATGAAAAACTCGGCTTCCGGTCCGAAGAACGCGGTATCGGCGATACCTGTGCTCTTGAGGTAAGCTTCCGCTTTCTCCGCTACTCCGCGCGGGTCGCGATCGTACGGTTCGCGCGTGATCGGATCGACGATCGTGCAAATCAAGCTCAGAGTCGGTTCGGCGTTGAAGATATCAATCCACGCCGTCGTAGGATCGGGAATGACGAGCATGTCCGAGGCGTTAATAACCTTCCAGCCACGGATGCTCGAGCCGTCAAACCCAAGTCCATCGGTAAAAATATCGTCGCTATAGTCGCTAAGGGTGGTGGTGAAATGCTGCCACGTGCCGGGCAGATCGGTGAATTTGAAGTCCACGAGTTTCACCTCGTGGTCTTTGATCATTTTGGTGACGTCGGATGGAGTTTTGTCTTTGGCCATTTGGTTCGTTGAAGAGTTGAAGCGTTAAAACGTTACAAATTACAAAGCTTACATCGCTAAATCATTTAAATCGTCAAACTGTCGAACCGCTTCAACGTTGTAACGCTTCAACGGTTCAACGAAACAGCGCGCCAGCGCTAAACTGCTTTTTCGCCGATCTCTTCCGTACGGATGCGTACCGCGTGTTCCACTGGGAGAACGAACACTTTTCCATCGCCGATTTTGCCCGTTTTGGCCGCGGCAACGACCACGTTGACCGCTCGTTCCACCATGTCGTCTGCCATCACGACTTCCACTTTCACTTTTGGCAGAAAATCCACCGTGTACTCGCTCCCCCGGTAAATTTCAGTGTGTCCTTTTTGCCGGCCAAAGCCTTTGACTTCGGTGACAGTCATCCCTTCGATGCCAAGCTCTGCCAGCGCCTCTTTGACCTCTTCGAGCTTGAACGGTTTGATGATGGCTTCCAGTTTTTTCATGTCAGAGTAAACTCAGCATCACGCGGGGCCTTGCAATTCAAAGCTAAGCCCGAATGTTTTCGGGCTCTCTTAGCAATGCCGCGATGCGAATGCAAGCACCGTTTTCTGTCGTTAAAATCGTTGAAGCGTTGAAACGTTGAAGCAGCTCAAGTCTCCGTCGTGATTGCGCTTCAACGCTTCACGCTGCTGCGCACGCAGGCAAATTTGCCAAATTTTTCTGACGCTTATACTGCATTTTGACGCTTACACTGGAAACTGATGCTCCGCGACTCTTTCGTTCATCTGCATCTGCACACTGAATACTCGCTCCTGGACGGCAGTATCCGGATGAAAGAACTGATGAAAAAGGCGTCTGAATTCAAGATGCCCGCCGTTGCGATGACGGATCATGGCAATTTGTTTGGCGCGATTGAATTTTACCAGGAAGCGCAGCGCGCCGGCGTGAAGCCGATCATTGGTTGCGAAGCGTACGTCGCTCGTGGATCGCACAAGGATCGGCCGGGATCGCGGCGCGATTCCGCATATCATTTCACGCTATTGGCCGAAAACGAGACCGGCTATCGAAATCTCGTAAAACTGGTAACGGCGGCGCATCTGGACGGTTTTCATTACGCGCCGCGGATCGATAAGGAACTCCTCGCAGCGCGCTCGACAGGTTTGATTGGACTGAGCGGCTGTCTCGCCGGGGAGATCAACAGCGCAATTCAGGCAAACAACATCGAAAAGGCAAAACAGAGCGCCGCCGAATATCGAGACATTCTCGGTGCAGAAAACTTTTTCATTGAACTGCATGACCACGGAATGGAGGAGCAGCGCAAGTGCAACAGCGCATTGCCGCAAATCGCGCGAGATCTCGGCATCGGGTTAGTCGCGGCAAACGATGTGCATTTTTTGCGCAGGAGCGATCACCAGGCGCACGACGTGATGCTTTGTATCGGCACGGGTAAAATGGTGCAGGACGAAACTCGGATGCGCTACGTTCCCGAGTTGTATTTCAAATCACCGGATGAAATGCGCGAGGTATTCCGGGATTTTCCGCAGGCGATTGAGAACACGCTCAAAATTGGCGAACGCTGCCATCTCGATCTTGAATTTGGACGCTCCAAGTATCCGGAATATCCCGTCCCGGCCGGCAAAACGCGCGAAGGTTATTTGCGCGAGCTTTGTTATAGCGGTTTGCGGCAGCGCTATGGTGAACGGCTAGCAAGCGACCCTGAGTTAATCCGGCGGCTCGATTATGAGCTGGGCGTTTTGGAAAAGACCGGGTTCGTCAGTTATTTGCTCATTGTTTGGGACTTTATTCATTTTGCAAAGGAAAGAGGCATTCCCGTCGGGCCTGGGCGCGGTTCAGCTGCGGGTTCCATCGTCGCCTACGTGCTCGGAATTACAGACATCGACCCGCTGCAGTACGGCCTCCTTTTCGAGCGGTTCTTGAATCCGGACCGGGTTTCTCCGCCGGATATCGATATTGATTTTTGCGAAGCGCGCCGCGGCGAAGTTCTCGAGTACGTTCGGCAAAAGTACGGTGAACGCCGCGTCGCGCAGATCATTACTTTCGGCAAGCTGAAGGCAAAAAGCGTCGTCCGCGACGTCGGGCGAGTGATGGGGTGGAGCTATCGCGATGCCGATCGGATAGCGAAGATGATCCCAAATGAATTGAACATCACACTCGATTTAGCCGTGGAAAAAAATCCGGAACTGAAACGAGCGGTCGCCACGGAGCCGGCGACCCGACAGCTTTTCGATTATGCGAAAGTTCTCGAAGGTTTATCGCGCAATGCGGGTGTGCACGCCGCAGGCGTGGTGATCGCAGATCGCGACTTATCTGATTACATTCCGCTTTGTCGGGACGTGAAAGGCAACGATGTGATCAGCCAGTATCCGATGGGACCGCTCAACGATCTCGGCCTGCTGAAAATGGATTTCCTCGGATTGAAAACGCTGACCGTGATCGAAGACACGCTGGCCCTTATTCACAAACGGGAGCCAGACTTTTCCCTCAAGGATATTTCACTCGATGATCCGGCTGCATTTGCCCTCTACAACCGCGGCGAAACCGTTGGCCTTTTCCAGATGGAATCCGGCGGGATGACGAGTTTGTCCAAGCAGTTCGACGTAAAAAAGCTCGACGACATCATCGCGTTGATCGCGCTTTACCGACCAGGCCCGATGGAGCTTATCCCCGAATATGTGAAAGCGAAGAAGGGTATCACTTCGATCAAATATTTGCATCCACTGCTGGAAGACATCTGCGCCGATACCTACGGCGTGATGATTTACCAGGAACAAGTGATGGCTGCAGCGAGCAAACTTGCGGGCTATTCACTCGCGCAGGCCGATCTTCTCCGGCGCGCCATGGGGAAGAAAGACAAGGAGAAGATGGCCAAGGAGAGGAAGAATTTCATCGAAGGCTGCGCGCGCACGAACAAAATCCCGGAAAAAAAGGCAAATGCGATTTTCGATTTGCTCGAAAAATTTGCCGGTTACGGATTCAACAAAAGCCACAGCGCCGCCTATGGCGTGATCAGTTATCAAACCGCATACCTCAAAGCGAATTACCCGGTGGAATTCATGGCGGGTTTGTTGAGCAACGAAATCAATAACACGGAAAAGATTTCGGTTTTTGTCGGTGAATGCAAGCGGATGGGCATTTGCATTCTGCCACCGGATATCAACAAAAGCGGTCTGAAATTCATGCCGGAAACTGTAGCCGGCATCGGTGATGCCGGCGTCGAAGCGCGAGGATTACGAACTGGCGTCGCCCGCACCGGGATCGCCGATCCCGGGTACAGTGCCATTCGCTACGGCCTCGCCGCGATCAAGCACGTCGGCGAAACAGCCATGGAATCCGTAATTCGGGAGCGCGAAGAGCGAGGCGACTTCATTTCACTGGAGGATTTCTGCGCGCGTCTGGACTCCCGCATTGCAAATCGGAAGATGCTGGAAAGCCTCGTAAAGTCGGGTGCGTTTGATTTCGTTGGCCAGAATCGCGCCGAACTGTTTGGCCGCATTGATGACGCAGTGAGCGCGTCCATTGCAGCGCAGCGGGACCGGCTGGCCGGCCAGGTTTCACTTTTCGATGAGGCAACTGCTTCGACGACGTCGAGAAAGAGACTTACTAGCCGGTGGAGTGATCATGAAAAGCTTTCATATGAGAAAGAGCTTCTCGGTTTCTACGTCAGCGGGCATCCCCTCGACGCGTACGCAGGGGTAATTGCAGCAAAAAATTACCGCCCGATTAACTCGTTAGGCGAGCTCGACGATCGCGCGTCGTTCAAGGTCGCCGGCGCAATTGTTCAGGTGGAAAAAAAGTTTACCAGAAAAGAAGGCAAACCGTTCGCAGTCGTTTGGGTCGAAGACCTCACGGACATGCTGGAGGTCGTCGTGTGGAATGAAGTTTATCTTAAAATCTCGGATTCTCTCGCTGCGGGACGCGTTATCGAAATAAGGGGAACGCTAGACAAACGAGAGGAAGTCCTTCGCGCGACGGCTATGGAAATCAGACTGCTTGCACCCGAAAAAACCAATGGGGCGAGCGAACAATCGACAGACGCACGCCAGGAACCCGCGGTGCAACTCCAATTTTCCCCCGCTGCAACGGGCGACGAACTCCGCCAGGTGCGCCAGATTTTAGTCAGCTCACCCGGCCGACGGCCGGTTCAATTGTTGTTTGATCGCGCAAACGGCAATTCGTTGCGTCTAGATGCGGGTACGGATTTCCGCGTGAATCTCACCCCGGACGTAGAAGAAAAGCTTTCGCGCTGGCTCGTGACGGTGAAACGGTAACACCGTTGCTGGAATCGGCTGCCCCGAGGCGCTATCGCGGCTTCTCTTGTTTTTTCGGGCGTGACGTGTCGGCACCTGTTTCCGAACGCGGGGGGGCGCCGAGCAGTAGTGTTTTTTCCTCGGGGCTTGTACCCAGGCAGAGCGGAAATTTGCGAGCACCGCCGTCCGGGTCCGAGATCGCCAACGACTCAAAGTCGGTGGCTTCATGCAGACTGGCCATCCAGCCGGATTTAAAAAGACCACCGCGCAACTCGAACTCCGCTACGGCTGGCGCGAGCGTCAACACGGCTGGCACAATTTTGATTTTGTTGACGCAATCGACCTGCTGTGATGTCAGATCGAAAATTGGTGTCGCGCCGCTTATTCTGATCGTCACATCGTTGATATCCTCAAAATCAATTTCGCCACGGAGTGAAAGATCCGCGTCCTTGGTCGCGACGTTAAGAAACTCCACTGACGCGCGATTTCCTGCAAAGGCGATGCGGCTGCCTGCTTCAGTAAAGTCGAAAGAAGTCCAGCCGTCGCCTGATAACTTTCCGTTTATGAGCTGAACGTCGCCGTCGATGCGCGGGTGTTGCAACGTTTCGGACAAAGAAATGCTTCCGCTCACAATGCCGTCTTGGAAAATTCCGGGATGAAAAAGCTGAGGCGCCTTTGCCAGAAAGACTGAGGGAAAATCGAAGGTCACATTGAGCGGAGACAACTGGAAGGCGTTCCAGTCGGTTCCGATGGGCAAAGAAAAATTCGCCGTGAAACTGATCGGGCTCGAATCTGGCACCCGGATTGCGCCGCGGGCATCCCACTTGCCAGAGTTGATGGTTGCCTGAACATCTACCGGAACATGATTTACGCGTTTTCCCGCAGGTCCACGAAAGCTAGGAAAATAATCGAGTAGATCATCGGCTCGGGCGTCGAGCGTTCCCGAGTAGTTGTGCTCATGAGATATGTCGACCTTGCCTTGCGCGGTGAGAAGGTCGTTCTTGCTCTTCAGATCCAACTGTTCGATCTCCAATTCCGTCGCTTTCAAATTGAGCTTTGCGCTCAAGATGTCGACGGCAGTTTTGAAGAATGTCAGAGAGGCGCCCTCAACCGCGAGATGTCCGCCAAATTTGCGATCGCGAGTGTCCATTGCTCCCTCGATGGTGATCTTCCCGCCAAAATCGTCAGGGCTTGCGCCGAACAGACCGACAAAATCGCCAAGCTGGTTGATCGATGCGGAAATATTGCCGCGAAAATCCGGGCTAAGCCAGCCCGACGCGTTAGCGGGGAATGCGGCCTCGCCGCTTAAAGTGAACTGGTTGCTCTTCTGTCGAATATAAAGCTGTTGAAGTTCGATCTTGCGGTTGTAAATCGCTGCGCCGACCATGATGGCTTCGGCTGTGCGATTGTGCCACGTGGGCGCGGTCAGTTCAGTCCAGAGCGATGCAGTTACGCGGTCCGGCTCGGCGAGGTTTCCACGGAAAGTGAAGTTGGCGGCGTGAAGTAACCCGTCAACGCGATCGGCGAACCCGAATGCCTCCGAGGTTTGCGCCAGAGAAATGTCGCTTGCGCCGCCGGCAATTTTCCAGTTGGAATGCTGAGAATGCCACTCATGCGAGATGTTCCCGCGAATTTTTCCACCAAAAACGTCGACGTCGAACTGCACCCCTACGCGTTGCTTGCCCAGGCGCGACAAGTCTGCGGTGGCGGATTGCAGGTCGAGACCGCGGCTCAAGGTAAGTCCGCCAAGTGTCAGACGATTGGCTTCCCAGTGAGTTGCGCCGCGCAATTGCGAAAAAGTTTGGCGCAACCACGGCGACGCAATCATGATCTCGGCAGCACTGAACCGGCCGGCTTCGGTCTCGCTCGCGGACAGGAAGCCGCGTCGCAACAGAATCAATGTGGGTCCGTTCTCAACTCGCATCTCTGAGTTGGCGATGGTCAGATCTTCTGGCAGCAATCGCTGCAGCGTCGACCAGCCGCGCCGGGTTATGGCTCGCACATTTGGGTTGGTTCGGCGCACCTCCACATGCAATTCCCGAATCGAAAGGCTGTGAATGATGCGACCGCGCATGTGCAGAAGGATATGTTTGAAGTTCAAACCAACGCTCGCGTCCGTGGCAGTTAGATCGACGCGAAGCGCATTCTCACGCATGCTTTTCAGGTGAAGCTGCCGAATCACAACCGGACGCAGAAATGACGCATCGATCTGGTCGATGCTAACGATGAAGCCTTCCTGCTTTGCCGCCCACCAAATCCACAAGCGAATTCCATTGGAAACGGCAAATGGCGAAAAGGCAACCGCTAAAACTGCCAAGAGCACGACGAGCCCGCTCAGGAGAAATAAGCGATTCTTTGACGGCATCGGCGGAAACAAAGGGCAGGTGATCAGCGACCAGTGATCGGTGTTCGGCGATCAAAAAAATGCGTGTCCCGATCGAGCGCTGTTCACCGTTCACTGAGCACCCGTCACTATTCAAGTTTCTTTTCGTCTTTGAAAACCAAATGCAATGGCTGCGACGGATGAATTCGTTCGCCGAGTTGTTGCTGCAGCATACGCTCGGCCTCAGCGGGCAAGCCGCTTTCTGCCGCTTTTTCCGAGGCTAGCTGGGGCAGCATCGACAATTCAGCTTGAAGATCCTGCCCGGAAATTCGGTTCCACAGACCATTTTCAAACGCGAGAACGTCCACCTGGTCCTGCTCAACACCGAGAATTTGAGCGTGTGGGAGCTGAACAATAATTTCGTCAGGGCGAATGTCGATCGAGAGATTCTGCTGCAGATCGAATCCGGCTTTGGCGACGAATGTGCCATGTAGTTTAACGCGCTTCGAGCTGCCAACCCAGGTATGGACTAGTTCGTGTTCGACTTCGATGCGTCTTGATAGGACGACCAACTCGCTTACCGGCGTGGTTTGTTCCATGTAGACGCGGTTGTTAATGGTGATGCGCGGCTGCAAGTGCGCGACGTCGAGGAAAGCGGCGCGCAAATCTTTCCCCAGCCTCTCGAGTTCGGCGGTGCTTTGCCGCGCAGTACGCGCCGGCCATGTCTCCAAGCGCAGAAAAACGATCAACACGACTACAGCGATGAGCAGCGCGATCAGTGTAAAAGCGAGCGGCCAAGACATTCGGCTCGCGACTGCTGATTTCGACATTGGGCGTTGGACGTTGAGCGTTGAGCGTGGGGCGTTTTCTGTCGGCGAAACTTTAATTGAGCACGCGTAAGAGACCAGAGTTTCGCCATCAAAAAAGTACCGCCCCCCACACCCGATGGGCGTGAAGGGCGGCTGTTCCCCCCAGAACAATCGTCAAAAACTCCGACCCTACTAAACGAGCTTCGAGCCGATGGCAACAACTTTATACAAAAAAGATTTTCACCCGTTTCCACCATTGTCACGACGCGGCAAACACAAGAAATCAATCATCGAAAGAAATCAAGAAAGAAGTCAAAACAGCGGGAGGCGTGGCGCCGACGGCGAAAAGCGCAGGCGAGACGGGGTTGCACGAGCGTGCGCCACGGTTTCTAGTTTCGTATGCGTAACCTGGATGACGAACCATCCGCGCGCAGTCTTGCCGGTTCGTTGCTAGTCGCTCATCCCAACATGCTCGATCCAAATTTCCGCCGCACCGTGCTTTTCATTTCCGAGCATGACCCGAACGAAGGCGCCCTGGGCGTGATTATCAATCGTCCGCTCGATAGACAAGTGGCCGATCTGGTGACGGAAATACCACCGGCGGGCCTCGCGGACGTGCCTGTGTTCCTGGGCGGGCCAGTTGGAAAAACTCAACTGATGTTTGCCGCGTTTGAATGGAAGAAGGGCGATGGAGTGAAACTCAGTCACAACGTTGCTTTGGAACAATCGACCGCCGCGGCTGGCGAGAAAAAGCTGGTTACAATTTGTGCGTTTGTCGGTTATGCAGGCTGGGGAGCGGGTCAGCTCGAGACCGAGGTGAGGCAGAAAACCTGGCTGCTTCAAAAAGCCAATCCTTCGCTGCTTAAGCTTGATCGCCTCCCAAACCTCTGGTTCGAGATTATGCGCCGCTTAGGACCATGGTACAAAATGCTCGCCGCGGCCCCCGACGATCCGTCATTGAATTGATTGTCAGAAGCGAGAGGGGCGAGACCTGAGAAGTGATTTAGCTTGATTCTACGGCTCACTTCTCACTAATCACTTCTCACTTTCGTATGGTCATCGGTGTCCCGAAAGAAATTAAGGAACAGGAGCAACGCGTCGCCCTGCTGCCGTCGGCTGCGAATCAGCTGATCCGGCATGGTCATTCGGTACTCGTGGAGACGAATGCCGGAACCGGCTGCGGTTATGCGGACGAAGAATACGCGAAAGCTGGCGCAGAGATTGTCGATCAAGCGAAAGAGGTTTTCGCGCGAGCCGACATGATTGTGAAAGTAAAAGAGCCGCTCGACGCGGAGTTCCCGCTTTTGCGCAAAGGCCAGATTCTCTTTACCTATTTGCATCTGGCCGCGAGCAGGGAATTGACGCAAGCGTTGCTGAAATCTGGCGTGACCGGGATCGCGTACGAAACGATTCAGGTAAACAATCGTCTGCCATTGCTCGAACCGATGAGCGAGATCGCGGGGCGGATGTCGGTGGTGATGGGCGCGTACTTTCTGGCGAAGTACAACGGTGGCAGCGGAGTGCTGCTTGGAGGAGTGCCGGGAGTTTTACCGGGAAGCGTCGTCGTCGTTGGCGGCGGAACCTCGGGTGTGAACGCCATGCGAATGGCAAAAGGTCTGCGCGCAGACGTAACGATTCTCGATATTGACGTTGAACGCTTGCGATTTCTCGATCTGGCGATGGACAATTTGCACACGCTGTATTCGAGCGAAGCGAATTTGATGGAGTTGATGCCCGATTGCGATTTGCTAATTGGCGCAGTGCTATTGCCAGGAGCGAAAGCGCCGAAGCTGATCACGCGCGCGATGTTACGAAAAATGAAACGCGGCAGCGTGCTCGTAGATATTTCCATCGACCAGGGTGGCTGCGCGGAAACGTCGCGACCAACGACGCACCTCGATCCGGTTTACGTCGAGGAAGGCGTTACGCACTATTGCGTGGCAAACATGCCCGCAGCGTACGCGCGCACTGCGACGCAGGCCCTTACCAATGTAACCTATCGCTATGTGGAATTACTCGCCGACTTTGGCCTCGACGGCGCATGCGAAAAACAACTGGCGCTGATCGGTGGCATCAACACCCGGGACGGGCGGCTCACTTGCCAGGCGGTAGCGGAAGCGCATGGTCTCAAATGCGAGCCTCCGCTCTAACTAAACGTGTATCAAGGACCTGGCGCCGAAAAATAATTGCGATTCCGCCCAAAAACTGCCTTGCTTCAATTATTCAATTACAGCAGTGTCCGTTTCGAACTAGCACTATGAAAAAATACATCTGCATTCTGGCCAGTGCCGCACTACTCGCGGCGTGCGAGCAAAAGACCGAGACCACCGAACCGGCAGCAACTCCAGCGCCCACCACTCCGCCGGCCGCAACGACCGGAGTAACCAGTCCGGCTGCAACCACTGAATCTCCCGCCGCAGCAACGGAATCTCCGGCCCAGTCACCGCCCAGTCAGTAAAGTCTGGGGCAGTCCTTTCTCTTTGAGAAGTCTTCCTCCGGTCGCCTCCGGGGGAAGACTTCTGTTGTACGCTTACGCCACTTCTGAAAGTGGCGCTGCCTATTGGTAGCGGCATCGAAAACGACATGGCGCCAACAGGTTCCTTCTCCTTTCCAAAAAGCCGGCGCCTGACGAAGGCCTCAGAATACGAGCGCGTGAAGCGAGACGGGTTTACGCGACGCGGCAAATTGCTAATGCTCAATGTGGTGGCGGTAGAAAATTCTGGCCCTTCCCGTGCAGGTTTCGTTGCTTCACGTCGCATTGGAGGCGCGGTTGTTCGCAATCGTGTTCGACGCCGTCTGCGGGAAATTGTGCGCCAGCATCAGCATGAATTGCGAGAGGGCTTCTGGATAGTGCTCGTTGCCAGACGCGATGCGGCGGATGCGAACTATCGCGCGCTGGAACATGAATGGTTGCGTCTCGCAAGGCGCGCTCCTATTCTGCTTTGATGCTCGGATTCGTTCGTTTTTTGATTCGCATTTATCAGTGGACGCTCTCGCCGTTCCTCCGTTTGTTGTGCGGTCCCAATTCCGGCTGCCGATTTACGCCGACGTGTTCGGCATATTTTCTGGAAGCGGTTGAGGCGCATGGCGTTCTTTACGGAAGCTGGCTCGGATTGAAGCGCCTCGCTCGATGCCAGCCGTGGGGCCGATGCGGTCATGATCCCGTTCCAGTTCGCAAAAATCCGGCATGCAGGATAGAACGCCTGGAATCTGCATTTACGGTTGGGGCCAAGCGCGCTGAATAGGCTGCGAGCGCGATTTACGATTTATGGACCGAACTGCCTGGATCGCCGTTGCCCTTTGTGTGATCGGGCTCGTCCTGTGGGAAATATATCTGGTAAAACAGACGCCGCCGAGATCCGCTCCGGTCGGTGTTGCGCCCGGACAGAGTTCCCCCACGGCAGCGCCGGCAATTCTCGCGCCTTCGCCGACTCCCGTTGCCGAAGCTACACCAAGCAGTCGCGAGTCAGTTCCGAGCTTCGCCGAGAAGATCGAAACGCTGCGCAATTCAGACGTCGAGTTGCACCTGACAAATCGCGGTGGTGGAATTAAGGAAGCAGTCCTGCTGAAGCAAGTAGCGGAAAAAGGGAAGCCCGTTATTTTGAATTCAGATAAGAGTGCACCGATCGGTGCACTCATCGAGCAACCATCTTCGCCAACGCTCGCTGAGTTTACCGCATCTCCAGAATCGGATTCTGCTATACGATTTGAGAGCACGACGCCCGAGCAAGTCGTCATCCGGAAAAAGTTCTTCTTCGAAAAATCTCCGGAGAACAAAGACAACTACGTGATCGAAATGGATGATGACCTCGAGAACCGAGGCGACACGCCATATCAAAGCGGTGGTTATTTTGTATCGCTTGGGTCGGCGGCCCCAATTCATCCGAAGGATTATCCGTCCTATACCCGTCTGGTGTGGTGCATTGATGGGAGAGCGAAGGGAATTGACGTCGGGTGGTTCGGAAGCAGTAGCGGTTTTCTCGGCGTGGGGCAGCGCGCTGCCCGGCCCTATTATCAGGAGAACATCGCGGGCGCGGAATGGGTTGCGGTGAGCAATCAGTTTTTCACTACGCTAATGGCGCCGCTCACTGGCAAGGCAACCGGTGTATGGGGCCGGCATTTCGACATCGAACATGCGCCGGACCAAAAGTTGCTCGCCATTGATGGGGCACTTGGGATGCCGGGATTTCAGTTGCAGCCCGGCCAAACATACAACGCGCGTTTCGAAATCTACGCTGGCCCGAAACTCTATCATCGCCTCGCGCAGCTCCCGCACAATGAAGCCGAGGTCATGGACTTCGGGATGTTCAAGATCGTCTGCCAGTTGCTGCTCAATTTCATGAACCTGCTGCACAGTTGGCTGCACGACTATGGCCTCGCGATTTTAGCTCTCACCACGATCATCAAACTCGCGCTTTGGCCAATCCAAAATAAAGCCAACCGCTCCATGCGCCAGATGGCTGCGCTCTCGCCAAAAATCCAGGAGCTGCGCGACAAACACAAAGATGATCCAACTCGGATGAACCAGGAGGTGATGAAGCTCTACAAGCAATACGGCATTAATCCGGTCGGTGGTTGTTTGCCGATGATGATCCAAATCCCGATCTTCTTCGGTCTCTTTAAAATGCTTGGCCAGGCGGTGGAATTGCGAAACGCGAAGTTTCTTTGGGTAAAGGACCTTTCTCAGCCGGACACCGTGGCGCATCTGCCGTTGCTCGGTTGGCCGATTAATATCATTCCGCTCTGCATGGCTGCGACGCAGGTCTGGCTCATGGCGATGACACCAAAAACGGGCGATCCCACGCAGCGGCGCATCGCCATGTTCATGCCGCTGATCTTTCTATTTATCTGCTACAATTTTGCCGCAGCTCTGGCATTATATTACACTGCACAAAACCTTTTCAGTATTTTGCAATTTTATCAGAACAGACGACAACCCATGCCGACTCTCGAAAAAGTTGCGCCTGCCGGAAAACGAAAGCGATGATGACACCGAAAGATCTGCTCGACACCATGCTCGGTTATCTCGGTTTCGTTGTGCAAATCGAGGATTCCATCAATGAAGGCGGCAATCCGACATTGCAAATTTATACCGAGGAAAGCCGGCGCCTCATCGGACGCAATGGCGAGACGCTAGAAGCCATCCAGTTTTTGCTTAACCGGCTACTCCAAGCCAAAGATAAAGACGCTGAAAAAGTCATCGTCGACTGCGAGCACTACCGCTCCATGCGCGAAGATCGCATTGTGCAACGAGTGCGAGAATTGGCTGACCGCGTGCGCATCACGGGCCGTGCCCTTCAGCTTGAACCTATGAATTCTTATGAGCGGCGTCTCGTCCACAACGCCTTTAAAGACGATCCAGAAGTTGCGACTTGGAGCCCATCCGACTCAGCGCGGATTAAGCAGATCACTCTAATTAAACGCCAGCCAAAGAGAGAGAGAGCTTCCCAAGGAAAGGCGATTTCCTAACCGCCTCTGATTTCGAAGTTGGATGTTCGCCGTTGAGCGTTGGGCGTTTGCGGATTAAACCGCGCCACATCTGTCCCGCTTCCCGCGCGCACATCGGGCCGCCAGCGGAACTTTTGCAGAATAGGGTTCGGTTTTTCCTCGACGGCGTCGGCGATGATTTCGCCAAGCACCGGCGCAAACTTGAATCCATGTCCACAATCACCCGCAGCAATTATTAATCCTCGGCGGTCCGGATCGTGTGCGATCCAAAAATTCCCATCGTGAGTATCGCAATACATACAGACCCGAGAGTAAACAATCGGTGCGTCTGACAGCGCCGGGAACGTGCATGATAGAAACTCACGCAGATTCTTTTCATCCTCGGGAGTGACAGCGCGTTTCGGAGATTCCGGCGACATCTCGCGACCCGGACCGTGATTTGCGATCTTCATCACGCCATCGCGATTGATTGGAAATCCGTAGTAACCGGTGGTTGTAATGTCTGCGCCGAAAACCGGAAAACATTCGGGCGCGAACAGTTCAGGTTGCCGAGGCTGCAGGTGAAAGACGGGCTGGCCGCTGGCACGAAAGAATTCCTTTGTAAAAGGCAGGAGATAATGCGTCCACGCGCCCACAGCCATGACAATCACGTCGGCGGCAAGCCGCGTCATCCCGAGCCCTTCGGCTTTGCTCAGGACAGGCTCCGTCGAGGGACCCCGGTGAGTTAGGTTCCGCTTCGGGATTCCTCGACTCCGCTTCGCTTTGCTCGGAATGACACGATGAAGCGGCTGATGTTCCAGCAAGATTCCCTTCATGCGCTGACTGCTTTCATCCAAAGCAGCGAACTTGCCTTCGTACAATTGCACGCCGAGCGATTTGGCACGGCGAATTAATGTTGCAACAACGCGACCGCTTTCCGCATAGCCAGCCTCTAACTCCAGCACCCCATCCCGATAAAGTTCCGGATTCCATGCCGGGAAACGTTTCCAGGATCGCGCTGAGTTGATGCGCTCGATTTTGTGTCCGCGGCGTTGCAATGTTTTGAAACTCTCATGCTCGAAATCGCCCGGCTTTAGTTCCCGTTGGCGCACGAACATCACGCCAACCTCATGGTAAAGCTGAGTACCGAATTCCCGATTCCATTTGCGCCAGACCTTGATCGAGCGTTCAGCTAATTCGGTGTATTCCTCGTCTGCCCCGTAGGCGGCGCGAACTGCTTTACTAATGTCAGTTGATGCTGCAAGCGGATGCGGCAGCGGTCCCGAATCGACAAGCACTACGTCGTGACCACGTCTTCTTAATTCGATCGCGGCGGTCACTCCATTAATCCCGGCGCCAACGATAATGACTTTCGACATGTTCAAAAACCGCACCTTGTAGCGGCGCTTGTGTCAAGTGCGGGTTCTGTTTAGCGCCAAAGGCGCAGCGGAGTCACCGTCACAGATTGCGTCGTTGTCATTCTGAGCGAAGCGAAGAATCCCTGATTATCTCGTCGAGCAGCATGCTAAGCCGAGCCAGAGATGTTTCGCTTCACTCAACATGACAGGTAGGACCGCGAGAGACGAGGTCTTGTACTAACCCGGTATTCGCAGCGCGCGTTCCCGTTCGAGTAACGTCGGATGCGAATAATAAAAACCGCTGTAGAGTGGGTGCGGCATCAGATTACTTAGATTTTTTTCATTCAATTTGCGCAGCGCTTGAATCAGCGACTGCGCCTCTCCCATTGTCGCACGCGCGAATGCATCGGCCTGATATTCGAAACGGCGCGACCAGACGTGAAAGAACGGCGAAAGCCAGAAGCTTATCGTCCCCGCCATGAGCCCAAATAGCAGCATCGCAAGGACGACATTCGCGACGCCAAAGCCTTCCTGATGCTCGAAACCAAACGCGCGATAGAACCATTCTTGACGCGCCAGCCACGCGATCGCGGCGAACGCTGCAAACACGCCAGCGATGGAAAATCCGAGCAACTTCACTACGTGGCGCTTTTTGTAGTGGCCAATTTCATGCGCGAGCACCGATTCGAGTTCCGGCTCGCTGAGCTGCGCGATTAGTGTGTCGAACAGGACGATTTTTCGAAAACGTCCGAACCCGGTAAAGAATGCATTGGAGTGGCGCGATCGTTTGCTGCCGTCCATCACCTCGATGCTGCGCGTGGGAAAACCGGTGCGCTGCGCCAGTCCGAAAAGGCGCTGGCGCAACGCTCCTTCCGATAGCGGCGTGAATTTATTGAAAAGCGGCATGATGACCGCCGGCGCGATGAGTAGTAGCAGCAATTGAAACGTAATGACAATCGCCGCGCCCCAAAGCCACCAGGTTGCGCCAGTCCACCCGATCAGTTTCAACACGAGCGCAAGCGGCGGGTAGCCGAGCAGTAACGCGAGCAGAAATCCTTTCACACGATCGAGCACCCACGTCTTGATCGTCGTGGTGTTGAAACCGAATCGCTCTTCCAGTTTGAATTGCGCGTACCAGGCTAACGGCAATGCAAGCATGCTCAACGCGATGCCTAAAAAGAAGAGGAAACCAGCCATCGCCCAGATCGATGTGCCGAAGCTCGCGGTGAACCTTTCAAATGCCCATGGCAGCACGCCGCTGAAAAGTACTGCGATCAGCACCACGACATCGAATACGCCGGTGATGTCTGCAAAGCGACTCTTGGCCAGCGTGTAATCAGCCGAACGCCGATACGTCGCCTCATCAATGATTCCGCGAAATGCAGGCGGCAGTTCATTCGCGTGCGCACGCACGTGATGTTGGTTCAGTCGGCTCAGCCAAAGTTCAGCGATTGCGCGCGCGAGAATCAGAACCAAGGCAACGATGGCGAACGGCTGCGTCAAAGATCCTGCTTCTGCTTCTTCGGTCATCGGCTCGCTAAGAGGGCCCGATAGTATCGATACCAATCGCTCTGAAAGCGTTCAGAGGGATCGTACTTTGTTTTCAGACCGAGAAATTGCTTGAACTGCGGGTAGCACGCCATGATCTGCTCGGGTCTCGCGAACTTATGGTAAGTTAGATAATAGCTTCCGCCACGAGCGATAGCCAAATCAATCAAACCGCGAAAGGAACGCGCCGACGCTTCGATTCCAGCCGGTGTATGTAGCGTGAGGAGATTAAAGATGACGCACGCATAAGGTTCTTTGGCCCACGCCAAAAAGCTCTCATCGTCTTTTTCGATCAGTCGTACTGTGCCGTAGATGACGATTGTCCGGTTCGAACGCAACAGTTCTCCGGCGTGAGCGAGGAAGTCGGAAAGATCAGTGCCTGGAACGTATATTTCGGTAATGATAAGGCTCGACTCCTCGCCTCCGATTTGCTCACGAACCTTGTTAGCATAATTCGGAAGATAGGCACTCAGTTGATTTGTGTCCGACCAGTAAGTCTGTCCGTTCGTGGACAAATAGTAATCGCTGTATCGCTTGAAAGCCTTTTCGCGATCCGTGTAAGCAAGCCGCAGGAGATCCAGCCAGTCATCATCGCGCAATTCCTTTTTGGCGACAATCTGCTCGTGTTCGTCGATAGGCTCGTAACAGGAAAACACTCCACGCTGCAGAAAATCCGGTGATTTTTCGTCGACTAAAAACTGAAAATCACCGTAAAGAAACTTTTGCGCGATCCGTTCCTCGAAGCGCTTGGGCAGATTATCCGCGCGACGTATCTCGACTACACGTCTCAGTTTTTGGCGGGGAACCAGCCGAAGCGATACGGTTTCGATCAATCCAAAGAGGCCATAGCCACCGATTGCGAGTCCGAACAATTCCCTGTTCTCATCGCGTGAACAGCGAATTGATTTCCCATCTGCGTTGACCAGGGTGAATGATTCGATGTTGGAAATCAGCGGCTTCATCGCCAATCCCCGTCCATGCACGTTGGACGAGAGACTTCCGCCTAGCGTGAATGTGTCGGCACCGGTTTGTTTTTGAGCAATACCCCATTGCTTTGCCTTGCTCGCCTGAGCCTCCAGATACGTGCGAATCAATTTCGGCCATTGGATACCCGCTTCCACTTCGATCAAACCACGCTCTTGATCGAAAGAAATCACGCGATCGAGTGAGCGCGTGTCGATGCAAATGCTGTCTGTGGCAAATTGCTGGCCACCCATCGAATGACGGCAGCCCGAAACCGAGATGGGCAAACCTTTTCGCGACGCAGAATGCACAATCTCTGCAAGTTCGTCTCTCGTACGCGGCCTCAGCAGCTCGCGAACACGAGTGCAATTGAGCTGCGAATGGACGTCATTGACCCAAATCTCTCGCTCGGGTTCTGCAAGAATGCGTGGCGCAAGTGCGAAAAGCGCCGCCGTGCGTATGAATTCGCGCCGCGTCAGCATGCGGAAGGTTAATCGAACCAGTTAAATCTCAGCCAGGCAAATTACTTCGCCTCTGGCGATAGGTTCATCGGCTAGACCGGATTTCATTTGGCACAAATCATCGCGATCGAAAAATCGGACAACCCACCACGGGCGTACAAGTTTAACAAGGTCACTTCGTGTAGTCCCCCAAACGAACGATTCGCCACGTCGATGTAGCCACCAATCAACCAGTTTACTTTGCGAATCGAAACGAATCCGGTCGTCGCTCCCTTTTTCCATGAACGTAAATGCAACCTGGCTGCCGGGCGTACTCAGACTACTTAATGTTCTCATCAACGACGAAACCTTCTCGGGCCGCAGGTACATTAGCAGACCTTCAGCGATCCAGAATGTGCGCTGAGTCGGATCAAAGCCGCTTTTGATCAGCGCTTCTCTATCCAGACCGGTGGCACTCAAATCAACTGCGACGAAATGCAATCGTTCAGCGCTGATCTTAGGCAATGTGCGCAGTTTCTGACGCTGTGTTGCCGGATGATCGATCTCCCAAAATTCCGAAGCCGGAAAATCCAGCTGTAGTTCCAAGCCAAGCGGATCAAAGCCCGCGCCAACGACTACGACTTGTGTAGTTCCATTTCTAAGCGCTGAGCGCGCAAGTGTGGCGATGCATTTCTTTCGCAATGCGTAATGCAGTAAAATTCCTGGGATCGTGATACGCTCGAGCAACTTCGCAATTGGACGAAACCAGTCCTGTCGAACAATTTTCAAAAACAAACGTGTTTGCGACGAATACGTCTCAAGCACGTGAGCGCATAAATCTGCGGCGGTCTTCGAGACGAGGCCCGACTGTTTTGGATCGCAACGCAGGAGAACAAGGCTGGCGGCAATGAGCAGCGCCGTGCGGCTAGCTTGATCGTTTTGCACGCGAGACGCCCTGAGCGTTTTCTACTCGCGAGGGCTGACGACGTCATTCGAATCCGCCGCCTTACCTTCGGCGGAAAGGAATTCACGAACGTGATTCAATTCATCTCGTGAGCCGCTGGATTTTGCCGTTTGTGTGGCGAGTTTCGCGTAATAGCGGCTTGCATTTTCCTTGTCGCCGATTTGCTCGGCAGCTCGTGCAGCTCCATACAAGCCTCTGAATCGCCCCGGGTATACTTTGAGCGCAGCTTCGAACTCCCGCTGTGCTTCCTTGGCTTGGCCGACTTCAAGTAGCATACTGCCAAGTTGTTCGCGAATCGGAACAAAGGCGCCCGGCGAAACTGGATGCTTGCCCAGAATGTCTTCGGCATCTGCCGCCCGGCGCAGCATCTCAATCGCTTCGTTCTTTTTGCCTTCGCTTGCTGCTACCCAAGCCGAAGCCGCTTGCATCTGCAGGTCAAGATGGTTCTTGAAATAGTCGAACTTGGGATCCTTCGTCGCGTCGCGCAGTTGCTGCATCCGCGCGATCGCTTTCCGCGCACCATCGAGATCGCCCGTATGCGCTCGCCCGAGCGCGTGACCGTATTCAATCAGTG
>QHNR01000099.1 GCA_003218475.1 Verrucomicrobiota bacterium
CTATGCGATCGGCAAACGTAACACGCCGATGGTCGTGAGTTTTCTGGCGATCGGCGCGAATCTTTTTCTCAACTGGCTTTTCACCTTCCGGCTGGGCTGGGGACATCGTGGCCTCGCGTTTTCGACGAGCCTGGTTGCGACAATTAATTTTCTGTTGCTATACGCGCTGATGCGCCGTCATACCCGCAGGTTGGAAACACGCCAGACGTTAATCAGCCTCGGAAAGATTTGTCTCGCCGGCGCAGCTCTGGCGCTGGTCTGCTGGCTGGCCAATTACTGGTGGCTGGATGCGTGGGCGAGTCTGCGCTTTTTTCAAAGGTTAGCCACATTGCTCATCGCGATTGCATTGGCGGCAATGACGTTTTTCGCAGTCGCCTTTTTTCTGCGGGTAAGCGAGGTGCAGGACATCATCGATGTTTTCCGGCGGAAAATGGGAACAAAGTAGCGTACGTCTCGTCCCTGATTCGCGGCAAAGGCGCTATTTCACGCCAGCTTGGGGCATGGAGTCGACATGCATCAACTCGCCCAGAAAGTGAATCGCGCTTTCAGCCCTGGTGATTTTTCTTCATTTCACGAGTCCTGGGGCGTTGCCCGAGGCTTAGAGCTGGGTGCCGCGCCCTTGGCGCTAACGCCTCTGCCTTGTAGGGCGTCTGTGTCAGACGCCTAGTGGCCGGTAGAGTCGCTGTCATCAGCCCATTTGATTTCGGGACAGACGACGAGAGTCCGCTGAGGATAGTGGACACTACAGCGCGAATGCCGGATCACACGCTTGGGCGCTCGCCGCGGCGAGCGCCCCTACATCAGCGCTTGATCGAGGTCCTCGATCAAATCGTCAGCGTTTTCGAGACCGATAGACAGGCGCAGCAAACCTTCGGGGGATGTTGTGCCGGGTCCTTCGATCGATGCGCGATGCTCGATCAAACTTTCCACCCCGCCCAGGCTGGTCGCGCGAATAAAGATTTTGGTTTTCGCTGCAACCGAGAGTGCTGCGTCGCTTCCGTCCTTCACTTCAAACGAAAGCATTCCACCAAACGACGACATCTGTCCGGCGGCAATCTCGTGACCCGGGTGGGATTTCAATCCTGGATAGTGGACACGCGCTACCTTTGAGTGTCTGGCGAGAAATTCCGCAACTTTCATCGCGTTCTCCGAGTGCGCGCGCATACGCCACGGCAATGTGCGCATGCCGCGCAAAATCAGCCAGCAATCAAAAGGCGAGGGGACGGCACCGGCCTCGTATTGAATACTGCGGATGCGCTCGACAAAATCATTCTCTGTTTTGGCAACGAGAATTCCTCCCAGAACATCACAGTGACCGCCGAAATATTTCGTTGTCGAGTGCAGGATCAAATCGGCGCCGAGCTCGAAAGGCCGTTGCAACACCGGCGCCCAGGTGTTGTCGCAAACGATAAGCGCGCCGGCATCATGCACGATTTCCGCGACGGCAGCGAGATCGACAATTTTCAGCAGCGGATTGGACGGCGTTTCGGCCCAAGCCAATTTTGTATTTGGCTTCAAAGCTTTTCTGATCGCAGCGAGATCGCTCATGTCTACGAAATCGGCTTCGAGTCCCCAGCGCAGAAAAATTTCTCGGATCAATCGCGACGTGCCGTAGTACGCGTCGATGTGCACCAGGACGTGATCGCCGGGTGACAACGCTTGAAGGAGTGACATCGTCGCTCCGGTTCCGGAAGCGAAGGCAGTCGCGGCTGCGCCGCCTTCGAGCGCGCTGATCCCGCGCTCCAATGCCTCGCGGTTCGGGTTGTTGTTGCGCGTGTACATGAACCCGCGCGGGTAACCGCCTTCGATGTCGCGCTCGAATGTGGTGGAAAGGTAAATTGGGGTGGCGACTGCCCCGGTTGCAGGGTCGATGTCGTGGCCTGCGTGAACGGCTAAGGTTTCAATTTTCATTTCGGGCGTGACGATACTGGAATTGAAACATGATTGTCGATGCTTTGTGCGCTGTCGCGTCCGCTGAGCTCTGTAGCGTCCGCTGTCCCCAGCGGAGTTTCTCGTGCTATATCAGATGCGCTGAGGACAGCGCACGCTACAGCAGTCTGCGCTGAGGACAGCGCACGCTACAGCGCCAAAAGATCTTAGGGCTTGTGCGCTGAGAAGACTGCGCGTTACAACGTTTGCCGTGCGCCGCGTGTTCAAAGATAAGCCGCCGCGATTGGATTTGCTCTTTCAACGCTCCAACGCACCAGTCTACTTCGTAACATTCAATACTCACACTCGTGCAAACCTGCTCGCCAATCCCGCAGTACACGCGGGTTTCATCGGATACTGCCGTCGCGCAGCTGACTTTCGCGTCGGCGTTGGGCGTTATGTGCTCATGCCCGATCACATTCATTTGTTTGCCTGTTTTGGGATTGGATGCGCTACGACTCTGAGTACCTGGTCAAAAGCTCTCTTCGTTCTGGCAACCCGGCTTTGATGACCATCTCTTGCGTAGTGACGAAAGCTACGCGGCGAAGTGGGGCTATGTGTACCAGAATCCCGTGCGCGCTGGACTCGTTCGTTGCGCCGAAGACTGGCCGTATGCAGGTGAGGTTGTGCGAATCGATCGAACGTGATCCGTGTGCTGTAGCGTCCGCTGTCCTCAGCGGAGCTCCTGGTCCAAATGCGCTGAGGACAGCGCACACTACAGCAGACTGTCCCCAGCGGGGTCTCGGCTTGTCGCGTCCGCTGTCTCAGCGGATTTTGGGAGAGCGCCAAAATCTCCGAGCTTGTGCGCTGAAAATACTGCGCGTTACAACATTCTGCTGTGCAGCGAATGTTCAAAGATAAACCGCCACGATTGTCTTTGATCTTCCAACGCTTCAATGCGCCGGTTTACTTTGTCACATTCAATACTCACACTCGTACGAGGCTGCTCGCGAAACTCGAAGTACACAAAGCCTTGGTCACGTATTGTCGGCGCGCAGCTGATTTTCGCATCGGCGTCGGCCGATATGTGATCATGCCCGACCACATTCACTTGTTCGTCTGCTTCGGAGTTGGATGCACGACGACTCTGAGTACGTGGGTCAAGGGATTGAAACGTGAACTCGATCGGATTCTCCTCTCTATGGGGCACCAGCCTGTAAAGTTACCTGGTCAAAAGCTCTCTTCGTTCTGGCAACCCGGCTTTGATGACCATCTCTTGCGTAGTGACGAAAGCTACGCGGCGAAGTGGGGCTATGTGTACCAGAATCCCGTGCGCGCTGGACTCGTTCGTTGCGCCGAAGACTGGCCGTATGCAGGTGAGGTTGTGCGAATCGATCGAACGTGATCCGTGTGCTGTAGCGTCCGCTGTCCTCGGCGGAGCTCTTTGGTCCCGGGATTAAATGCGCTGAGGACAGCGCACACTACAGCGGACTGCGCTGAGGACAGCGCGCACTCCAAACGTTTCGCAGTTGACGGCCATCCCGCCTCAGCGCAAATAGCAACTTTCCCATGGACGACCCAGATTCGACAGATTCATCCATGACCATTTACGACGACGAAGTTTTCAAAATGGCGTGCGAGCAGTTCAGTGTCATCGCCGATTACCTGAACATCGATGAGAGCGACCGCGAGTGGGCGACGTATCCAAAGCGCGCGGTCGCTGTGACGCTGCCGGTGCACATGGACGACGGGAGCACCAAAGCGTTCCAGGGGTACCGCGTTCAACATCACATCGCGCTCGGCCCGACCAAGGGCGGCACGCGGTTCGCACTTTCATTATCCATGGGCGAAACGGCTGCGCTGGCCATGTGGATGAGCTGGAAATGCGCGCTGGCGCAGTTGCCGTACGGCGGCGCCAAAGGCGGAGTGGCTGTCGATCCTACCAAATTGTCGCGCACCGAGTTGGAAGCGGTTTCGCGCCGTTACATGCAGGAGATGATTCCGTTCGTCGGGCCGCACACCGACATCATGGGACCCGACATGGGCACGAACGAACAGATCATGGCCTGGTTCATGGACACGTACTCGGTTTACATGGGCTACGCCGTCAATGAAATCGTGACCGGCAAACCGGTCGCCATCGGTGGGACTGAAGGCCGGCGCGAAGCCACCGGACGGGGCGCTGTTTATCTCATCGAGCGCGCCATGAGCATGCTGAAGATGGATCCTGAAAAATGCACAGCCATCGTGCAGGGATTCGGCAACGTCGGCTCGGTGGCGGCTCTGTCGCTCGCCTACAAAAGCGGCGTCAAAGTCATCGGGATCAGCGATCACACCGCAGCAATCTACAATCCGAAAGGAATCGACGTGAAAGCCGCGGAGCAGCACGTGCTAAAGAAGGCAAATTTACGGGCGTTTGCTCAGGACGATCATGTCAATCCCAAAGAATTTCTCACTCTGCCGTGCGACATCCTTATTCCAGCCGCGGTCGATCGAGTGATTAACGGAAAGAACGCCGGTCAACTCAAATGCCGTATCCTTGCCGAGGCAGCGAACGGTCCAACCACACCAGACGCAGACCGGATTCTCGAAAAGCGTTGGGACGAAGTTTTCGTGATCCCTGATATTCTCTGCAACGCAGGCGGCGTGATCGTCTCTTACTTCGAGTGGGTGCAGGGTTTGCAGGCATTTCTGTGGACGGAATCGGAAGTGACCGACAAACTCTTCCGCATCCTTGAGCACTCATTTGCACAAGTGATCAGGCGAGCCAAGGAACACAAAATTTCGCACCGCACAGCAGCCATGGCCATCGGTGTCGAACGCGTCATCAAGGCCAAACAAGTGCGCGGCTTGTTCCCATGAACGCAGATCTCCAGGTATGCGTTTAGCGCCAAAGGCGCGGTGTATTCAGCGTCAGCCTGGGGCAGCGCCCCAGGAAAAGTGGAGCATAAAAAACCGCAGCGCTAAAGGCGCAATTCACCTGCGGACCGGTTTGATTCAGGTCGAACGATTGAAGCGCGCTTTCAGCGCTGGTTCATATGGTTTTCGAAGTCCTGCGAATTATTCCGCCTCTCCCCTGGTCGAAGGGGAGAGGATTGAGGTGACGGGATCAAAGGCGCGGATGGCTGGCAAGATTAGACCCTCACCCTAGCCCTCTCCCTTAGGAAGGGAGAGGCGAATACGTCTCACGGATCCGCGCCGATGAACTTTTCTCATTCCGAGGAAAAACGCGAAGATCGACATCTGGACGTTTTGACTGATGAGGAGAACGGTCTGCGCATCGTCGTTTCGCGTCTTGGCGCAGAACTAATTAGTCTCGCTCGAATAAACGAGGCCGGGCAGTGGACTGGCTTTCTTTATCGCGACGATGATCTTTCCACACCGTCTGAGGGTTGGGCAAACCACGCGACCGTCATGGGCTATTATCTTCATCGGTTGAAAGATGGTCGAAGTCTTTACCGGGGTCGCGAAATCAAAGGAGGAAATCACGGGTTCCTTCGCTCCAAGACATGGCGGTTCGCGGGATTCTCCAGCGAGGGCAGCGGCGCTTCATTGAAATATCGGATTACTCCGGAAGATTTTTCGCCAAGCGAGTATCCGCTGAGAGTCGGCGTAGATCTGACCTACAGCATCGATAACAACAAATTGACTGTGTTCTTCGAGTTTCGGAACCATGAGCCCGAATTGACCGCGCACGTAGCATTCGGATTGCATCCCGGCTTCGGCGCGACTTCGTTCGAAAGCTTTCATTTACAAATGCCGCGTGGTTGTTATCGAAGATATTCTTCGCCAGGCAATTACCTGTCAGGGGAAACGCGCGACATCGAATTCCCCGGCGGCGAAATGCCGTTTTCAAAGAATGAATTGCCGGGTTCGATCATCCTTGAACTGGTTGATGTTCGCAGGCGCAACTTTTCCTATGTCGATCCGCCGAGCGGCCGATGGGTGGCACTGGATCTCACCGGCGTTCCGTACGTGACTTTGTGGTCCGACGGCGGACCATTTCTCTGCGTGGAGCCGTGCTGGGGTTTGACCGACCACCACGAGCAGCGCGCCTTTGAAGACAAGCAGGGCATTCAAACAATTTCGCGCGGAGGCGCGCTGCGCGCCTCCTTCAGCATGGCTCCGCAGCTTGCCTCCTGCGATTAACCCACCAGTTTGATTAGCAAGAAATCACCGGAGAAATCAACCGAGAACACGCCGCGAATAAAGTCCAAGAAACTCAAGCTCAACAAACAAACGCAGCGGGACCAGACACTGCGTGGCCAAAAGGTGGATTCAGTCAAAGGTGGGTTTGCAGGCCAGCAGCTGGGAGCAGTTATGGGTGTGAACATGATCTAGCGTCGCGCGGCCGCCGCAGCGCGGAGTTCGTCATAAACAGAGAAGCAAAGGACAATTAGACCAGGCAACCGGGGCGTTGTGAGAACCGGTAGGAGTGGAGTTGCGTACATCAAAAAACCGCACGGACTAAGGATCACCGTACGGTTTTTACGCTCAGCGGCCCTGATGCGGCCCTTTTAGCCGCCAGAACCGCCCGCGAAGAATGGAGAGAACCGCCGCCCTTCTGTTTTGTAACACTCTCCTTTGTTGAGAGTCGCGAAAAAGATAAATAAGAACCGCACCGCGGGATCGAACCATGGTGCAGCTTTTACTTTATCTTATGCCTTTGGTGGTATTGATGGTTTTGGTATTAATGCCACTAATGCCCCCCTTAGCATCTTTTTTCGGCTTCAGGTCACGGACTTTGATCTTCTTGGTTTGTTTTTTCTGTGTCATCTTATTTTCCTTTCTCGTTGGGTTGTATTGTGTCGGTGACACCAAAGAGGTGTTGATGCCCGCCTGTTACGTCCTGTTTTGGAATCAGGTCATCCAGACGAATCAATTTCTCTTTCTTGCGCTTGGGCCTTTGATTTCCTGACTCTCCGGCGGGCGCATTTTTTTTGCTCTTCGGTGCACTCACGTTGACTTCTTGTGTTATCAGCATCCGTGCCAAGTGTGGCAAAACCTGGTCCCGATAAGGATCGTCGCCCGAGTTTCTTCTTAAGCGAGAAGGAGTTATGCAGCGACTTCCTTACCGAAATAAAAAATTGCCATTACAGAAAGAGCGAGCATGGGAGCTCATTACGAGACCGCTCCGGCTCATTTTTAGACCGACCGTGCTCTATTTTTTAGCCACGCCTTAAAAATAATGCGCGAGCGTGGGACGAAGCGCTCGTTTGATCCTTTCGCTAAGATGCCGGTGGCAGAAGATTTATCGCACACAGTTGATAGAGGAGATAAAGCTGGTCGCGCAGAGCGCCGCCCGGAATTCGAACCGGAACTGACTGCAAAATGTCGCTGATGGAATCTTTTCCGGTGCTGCGACGAAGAAGTTCAATCTGCCATTCTGGTATCGGCAGTTCTACGAGTGTGTTGGTAGAGGGACTTTTCAATTTAAGATTGCGAAGTATCAGCCATCGGTTCGTTTTCTGCGGCCATTGCCAACGGTAAAGCTGCGTACGGGCCGGTCGCCAGGTTTGCAGTTTATCCAGTTCTTTCCAAGGCGGCCGCACCTCCGGCTGTCGCGACAAAATCAGACGATGAAATCCGCTTGGCATTAACAGTTCGGAAAGCTCGGCTACCTTGGCACGGGAACGCGGAATCAGAAAGCGATACCACCTATCCTGAAAAATCGCACGCAGAGGCCGGAAAATGGAGTAGCTGCCCAAGAGATGCAGGTCCGCAGCCCGACAAACCCTGGTCCACTGTCTCAACGGCCAATTTTGAATCAGTGGTCCGAAGAGGTCGCCGGCGACGTATTCAGAGGGCTTCTCTGCGATGAAACCGCTAGGGTGCCCGGACAAGGTATCGAAGAGCTTTAGAAGCTGACGAAGCGACGCGCTGTCTTGAAAGTCCATCACGTCTCTGCCGAACCCTGGCAAGGCGGGGCGCCACCTTCGGCTGAAATGCATCTCGCCGTTTACTCCCAGGTAAAGCACACCATCAGTCGCCAAGCAGCGGCCAAAATTTTTCAATGCCTGGCCGGGACGCGGTATATAACTCAGAACCCCGTGGCACGACACTAAATCGAAGTTGTCTCCGATAATTTTTGGCAACCGGGGATTGATGAGGTCGCACACAACAAAACGAATCCGCTGGAGCTTTCGATTCTTCCGTTGGAGATCTTTCGCAGCTCTGATCGACCGAGAACTGAAATCAATTGCCACAATTTCAGCATCTGAAAATTGGCGGCAAAGCGTAAAAGCTTCACTTCCGGTGCCACAGCCGGCGATTAAAATACGGCGCAGCGGGTGCTGCCGCTGCCAAATTGCTTTCATCCACGGGAGCGGCGGCAATAGCCATCGCCCGCGTGCCGCGGCAGAAGTTCTCACCGCCGGATAAGGCCGTTTTTCGTAGATCTGGCGAATTGCTCTGGCGACATTCATCGAAGAGGTAATGGGAAAATCGCGCAGTCATGGGTCTCCATTTTAAGGCTGCTGCGCTTTACTTTTTGACCACGCTTTGGAGATAACGCGCAAGCGTAGAGCGAGAAATACCAAGCAATTTTGCCGCTTGTCGCTGGTTCTGATTTGCCTGGTCGTAAACGAGTCGGGCGTGCCTTTTGATGGCGCTGTCCAACGAGAGGTCAATCCCGGGCTCATGCTTTTTGTCATTGTCTCCAAACGTCGAAGCGGATTTGCTGCCGGGAGTGTTCGCTCGACTGGGCTCGAGATCGGGAGGGAAGACGACGTGCTCAGGCATAATCACTGAGCCATCGCAAAAAAGCGTCATGGTGCGCACGGTGTGACTGAGCTCGCGAAGGTTTCCGGGCCACTTATGGTAGAGCAACTTCTCCATCGCCTGGGGATGAATCGCGGTGATGTCTTTGCCTTCTTTTAACCCGGCCATCTTCAATTCCGCGGCAATTAACGCCGGCAATTCCTCGAACCGTTCGCGAAGTGGAGGGATGAGCAAGGTGAGGCCATTGAGACGCTGATAAAGGTCTTCCCGAAATTTTCCCTGCCGCACTCGTTCCCGCAGCGAACAGTTTGATGCGCAGATGATCCGCGCACTGGAAGTGAGCATTCGTTCGGAGCCGAGCCGCTCAAATTCGCCGTATTCGAGCACGCGCAAGATTTTTACCTGGGCAAGGGGACTCATTTCGGAGATTTCATCCAAAAAAAGTGTGCCGTCGTCGGCGAGCTCGAATTTCCCTTTGACGCTTTGCTGCGCGCCGGTGAAGGCCCCGCGTTCATGGCCGAAGAGCTGGCTCTCGAGGAGCGTGTCGCTGATTGCCGAGGCGTTGAACGCAATGAAGGGCTGGCCTGCGCGCGCCGAAGAGTTGTGGATGGCGTGAGCGAGCAACGTTTTCCCTGTGCCGGTCTCGCCAAGCAGCACTACTGGAACGTTCGACTTGGCGGCGAGGGCTGCCAACTGCAAGCAGCGCGCCATGTCCCGATTGCTCGTGGTTAAGTCTTCAATTCTCAGCCTGGAGCGCGTTTCTTGCATAGCGACGCGAGGACTTATTGCCTCGTACTTTCACGCAACTGGCGAATTGGTTCGAAGGCGTACTCGATCAGCGTTCGGCCACCGACAATGATATGCGCATCTCCCTTCATTCCGACGCGAAGAGGCAGAACTTTTCCCGCGTGCTGGGAGATCTCATAACGATCAAGTGATCCCAAGGCGATGAAGTGCGAGCCGTCGGTAGTCGTGATAGTCGATGGACTAATCCAGTCGAGTTTCCCAGTTACGGCGCCGTAGCGCTGATAAGGAAATGCTTCAAAAAAGTAACGGACGCGCTGTGCAATTGCGAGTTTTGGAAGACCCGCTTCAGGCAAAATCATACGGGCCCGTTGTTTCGCGTCTTTCGGTGCCAGTTGGCAAAGCACTTGTCCCTGCTGAACAAAACTGCCCACGGTGCGCTGGTCCATGGATATGATCACGCCATCGTATGGACTGCGGATCGTGAGCAAATTCTGCTGAGTGTTTTCCAAATCTATTTTCAGTGCACCGACGCGCATCTTTAGCTTTTCAATTTCTGACTGCTGCTCGCCACGCAGGCGCGCGCGCTCCGTTTCCATTCGCTCACGGTCAAGCTTCACCTGTTGCAAAGTTCTTTGGGCCACACTCAAATCTTTTTCGGAGCCGGCCAGATCGAGCTTCAACTTTACAAGATCGATCTCCGATTCGCCGCCCTGCTTGGCTAATTTCTCCATCCGCGAGACGAGCTCGCGGCTCGTAGCCACGTGATTCTCTCGGAATTTCACTTCGCTGTTTGACTGCTCGATTTCGGCCTTTTTAATCTCAAGTTGCGCCGTGTAAGCAGTTTCAAATCGGGTGAGACTTTCTTCCTTGGCGCGTAAATCTTCGGTGAGCGTGCGAAACTGCGTGTCCCACCCGCGGATCTCGTCCGAGCGCAAAACAAACAGCTCCTCGCCGGATTTTACAGTTTGGCCTTCATTGACCGCCACACGAGTAATAATTGCCTGCCGCGGTGCCTGGATCGGGTCGGCGCCGGTGGCGGGGATCAGGACGAACTGACAATGCACTGTTTCCGGCAACCGCACGATAATGGCGATAAACAATGCAAACAGGAACGCGCCGAGCAGCAGCCAGGCCGTTGATCGAACGACCAAGCGCGGCGGTTCCTGTGGCAACATTTCAGATTCCGAATCGAGAGAGGTGCGTTGAGTTAACTGTGAGCTCATCAAGGAATTGACTCAGATCCCCAGTTGTTGACTGGAAAGGTAATAATAGAGACCGCGTTGTGCCATTAGGTCATCATGTGTGCCAATCTCGGCAACGCTGCCTTGTTCGAGCACCACGATGGAATGCGCTTCGCGAATCGTGCTCAACCGATGAGCGATCACGATCGTCGTGCGGCCCCCCATTAGGCGACCGAGGTTTTCCTGGATGGCACGCTCCGACTCTGTGTCGAGCGCGCTGGTTGCCTCATCGAAAATCAGCACTGGCGGATTATTATACATCGCTCGCGCAATCGCGACGCGCTGTTTCTGGCCACCAGAAAGAGAAAGACCTGATTCGCCGATCTTCGTCTCGTAACCCAGTGGAAGACGCATAATGAAATCGTGCGCCGCGGCGGCTTGCGCGGCGGCAAGCACCCGGTCGAGGTCCGGCTCGGAATCGCCAAAAGAAATATTACGCGCAATCGTTTCATTAAACATGTGATTTTCCTGAAGCACGATCCCGATGTGCCGTCGCACATCGCGATAATTGAGAGTTCTTAGATCGACGTTGTCCAAGAGGATCGTTCCTTCCGTCGGTTCAAAAAGGCCTGCAATCAATTTGATGAGCGTCGTTTTCCCGCAACCGCTACGGCCTACAAACGCCACCATGCGGCCTGGCGCCAGATCAAGGTTGATATTCTTCAAAATATCGGGCGATTCAGGCCCGCCGTATTTGAAACTAACGCCCCGAAGCTGGAGGTGCCCTTCGAGGCTATGCACCGGGACAAGTCGGGAACGATCATGACCTTGTTCCGGTTCCTGTTCGAAAATATCGTTCAACCGATTCAGCAGTACTGCGGCCTGCTGCAGATTGTCCCAAACCCCGAGAGCGCGCAAAATTCCTGCATAGGCCATTGCTGTGAGTGAGCTAAATGCGACAAAGCCACCCACGCTCAAGTGACCATGAATGACTTGCGTAGCACCGACCCACAGGAAAATCGCGGTGGAGAGAAGCCCGATGGTCTGCAGGACGCTGTCCCACGACATCACGATGAAGGTTGCCCTGAAAAGTTTCTGTGAGACGGAGAGGAACTCGTTCAGCATGGCGTCGCGAAATGCGCTCTCCGCGGACGCCGCTTTCACCGCCTCGATACCTTTGATGGCGTCAATCTGGTGCGAACTATATTTCCCCTGGCTCTCTTCCACGCCCTGATACAGCGGACGAAGAACTTTTACGGAAACAATCATCAGCCCGACGTAAAGCGGCGTTGTTGCCAAAAAGGTGATGGTGAGCAGCGGACTGTACATCGCCATTAAAATGACTGCGCCCACGAGAAAGACTGCGGCCAGCAAGGCGCCGATCCCCTGTTGTACGGCAAATTGGCGCACCTGCCTCGCACCCTCGAGCCGGCGTTGAATATCGCCTGTGCGACGACTCGTGAAATAAGTCATCGGCAGGGAAAGAAGTTTTCGACTCAAAAAATCGAGAACCACCGTATCGAGTCGCACAGCTGCAAAGGCCAGCAGATATTCCTGAGCGAGAGTGGAGAGCTGAACGAAAACGATCGCCGCTAACAACCCAAGCACGATTGTGTTCAAGAGGCCGATGTCATTTTCCACAATGACCTTATCGACCACCAATTGAGTGAACACCGGGAAGAGCAGTTGCAGAAAACTGACAGCAACGGCCAGCCCCAGCGCCTGGAGCAGGATCACTTTAAAACGCGCAAGAAACGGAAGGACCCACGCCAGCGTGGGTTTGCTTTCCGGCGCCTGTTCGAATGCCGGCGTGTAATCGAAGAGTGCCGCATACCCCGTCCAGTTCGCTTCAAATTCGCGACGGGGAAGTTTCCGCAGGCCGCGCGCGGGATCGGCTACACGCACGAACTGCTCGTCGACATCATAGAGAACGATCCAGTGATTGCCCTCCCAATGAACTATGGCCGGCAACGGCATGAGCGGCAGATTGCGCAGGGAAATTTTTAATGCGCGCGCGGCCAGCCCAAGTTCGTTAGCGGCGCGAGAAATCGCTTTCAGACTCGTGCCATCCGTAGCCGTGTGACAAAGCTGCCGAATCCGCGGCAAACTCACTTTCCGTCCGAAATATCGGCAGATCATTCCGAGGCAGGCCGCACCGCAGTCCATCTCGTCGATCTGCATGACGTGATCGATTTTGAGGATGCGCTTGGCGCGTTTGCGGAATAAGCCGCTTTCGTCGGCAAAGGGAGCTTCCTCATCTTCGGTCTCCTTCGGAGGCTGCTCACCATCCAGCTGAACTTTGTTCTGTACCTGTGTTTCGGCAGGCAGTAGTTCGGTAGTGAAATCCAACGGAATGCGCGCTTCCGTTTTTGCTTGATAAAGCGCGAGACGTTCGCTCAAGAGTTTGTCGAACTCTGGAAACCTGCGCCGCAATTCTTGCACTGACTTCGACTTGAGGGCAAGTAGGTGGCAGTCAGTGAAGGCCTGGACCGACGCCGCGCGGGGCGATCCATTCAAGACTGATAATTCCCCAAAGAAATCGCCTTCGCGATAAAAGGCCAGATTGCGCTCGCGTCCATCCATACCCGCGAAGGCGCGCGCCCGTCCTTTCTCAAGTATGTAGAGCGGTCCGGCGTCGTCTCCTTCCCGAATGATCAGATTGCCTTTTTCAAATGTGATCGGCTCTAACTTGTCGATCATGCTGCGTAATACCGCTGTTGGAAGCCGGCCGAAGTTGCTGAATTGATAAAGAAAGCTTTGGAGGGCCCGATTGCGGCCAGTCGTCTCGACATATTGCTTCAACTCAGGCACGCGGTGGACGAGTTCGAGAAAGTCAACGCGATCGATCCGCAGAACATCGGCCGCTGTGCTGCAGCGCACGGTTGCATTTCGTGTTCCACCCTCGGCTAACGCAGCTTCTCCAAAGGAATCGCCCGGTTTTAACACCGCCAATGGGATTTCCTCACCATCCGGCTTTATCTTGAGTGCGCGCGCTCGTCCTTTGGTCAAAACATAAAAGGAATCCGCCGGATCATCCTGCTTTACGACCACGTCCCCGAATTCATAGTGCTCTTCCTGCAAGAGCGGCTCAATCGCGGCGAAATGTTCATCGGCAAGAAAACGGAAAACCGATGAACGCCGCAGAATGTCGCTGTCTTGAACTTTCATTCTTTGGCAGGTGACACGCCACCGAGCCGCCGCTGCGTATATTTGCTCATAAGCTCGGAGAAATGCCGGTCGAGCAGTCGCCCATCGATGCGCGATTGAACGCTTGGATCGTCTGCTTGCGGCTCGATCTTGCTGACGACGCGACACAGTTCGAATCCGTCGCCACGCGCGATCGGTTCGAGCACGTTGCCCGCCGAAACGCTTAGGAATCTCTGCTGGGCGTCCACCGGAACGTCTTCTAAAAGAAAGTCCGAACGTCGATAAGGATAACGTCCCTCCGTGGCAACTTCCTCCATCGACATCCCGTCTTGCCGCACGCAAAACAGCGCTTCCTTCGCGGCATCGCGCGATTCCAGTTCGATCACTTCGATTTCGAATTGCGTCAGGGGCAATCGCAGAGCCATCAATTCGTGTTGACGCGCCTCAGGGACAAGCAGCCTGTCGCAATGCGTCCGGTATGCTGCCTCGATTACGAGCATTTCATCCAACCATTTCGAATCGCGCCCCAATTTCTCCAGCCAATCCGTTCGTTGTGCTGATTTAATCCTATTTCGATGCAAGAATTTCCGCTCTTCGGCCGCGATCGCATCTGGGGTCGGTTCATCTCCTGCACAGCGGGCGGCGAGACGCGCCATTAAATCGCTGGTCATTCGATCCAAATCTCCCGATAAAATCAATTCCGTCAGGAATGACCGGCGCAGGTCGGGCGACGCGCACTGATATTCCATTTCATCCGAAACGATCTTTTCGCGAATCGCGGTGGCATAACATTGACGGGTAAAATAATCGCTGAAGTCATCGAAAGTCAGGCCACGATTTGCCAGCCATGCTTCCGTTTCCTCGGCAGTGATCAAATCGTATTCGTAACGAAAAGCTTCTACCGCACTAGAAATTGCGGACTCGTCCAAATCTAAGTCTAGCTCATCCGCGCGTTTTTCCGCTTCGACTTCATCAAGAAATTCTTTCCACTTTACCCC
>QHNR01000001.1 GCA_003218475.1 Verrucomicrobiota bacterium
GAACTCAAGGCCGCGCAAGATCTTCGCACCGCCGAGCAAAAAGCCGCCGCCGCAAGTTACGTGGGCCACGCGTTGCGCTCGTTCCAGGAAGTGGAAGATGCTCTCGCCGCCGATTACTATTTACGTAAACGCGAAGGCGCGCTTGGCGACGCAGTTTCGAGCAGCGCCGATTCGATCAAGTTCAGCAGAGAGCAGCTCGAACAGGGCCAGATCGACATGTTCACCGTCTTGCGTCTCACCGGGGAAAACCTCGCCGCGAAAGTCCAATTCACACAAGTTCGCGCATCCCGCCTCCGCGAACGCGTGAATCTGTACCTGGCCCTCGGCGGGGATTTCGAGGGAACTGGCGCTCCGGGAAAATAAGAGGGGTCAGCTAATGCGAACGATTACCAACAATTATCGGGATACTCACGTCTTGAATCTAGGCTCCGGAGGTGAACGTGGTCCCTATCTTGTGACTCAGACAGGGGTCGCCCCAAGCGATGCGTTTACAAAGGAGCGGATGTTTGTGCTTCGTCCGGATGGACGCTGGGTTGATTTTAATGCCTACGCCTGCCAAGGAAAGCCGGAAGCCATGGACGAGATTGTCTTTTCTACCACGACCGACGTGATGGAGACATTCGGCAAATTAATGGGCCGGCCTCAGGTTCTCGACCTGGCCGTTGATGAAGCGGGACTCAAGGCTTGGATAGAACGCCAGAAAAGCGGCAATCCGTTGGAAGCGGCTCACGAGTGGGCGGTGGGATATCGAGAACGCCACCGCAAAAAGCGTCGTGGCCCAAGCGAGTCGACACTATGGGCAAGGATATTGCCGCAACGAAAGAGAATGCGGAAAATTTAGAACCAACGAGGTTTGAGTCGCAGCCTGCGGCTCGGCGCGCGTGGTATAACATATTTCCAGTTCTCACGTGGCTGCGCGCCTATCAGCCTAAGTGGCTACGCGCGGACTTGATCGCGGGTGTTACCCTTGCAGCCTACCTCATGCCTGCGGGGCTCGCGGATGCTTCGCTTGCTAATCTGCCGGCCGAAGCAGGCCTCTATGCCTGCCTCTTCTCAGGCCTTGTTTTTTGGTTGTTTTGCAGTTCGCGGCACACAGCTATCACGGTCACGTCCGCTATTTCGGTGCTGGTGGGAGCATCGCTCGGTGACCTCGCTGGAGGCGACATCTCACGATTCTGGGCTCTGGCGTCGTGCACGGCGTTGATTGTCGGCGGGCTGGGTTTCATCGCCTGGCTGGCCAAGGCCGGGGTGATCGTGAACTTCATTTCGGAAAGTGTTCTCGTGGGATTCAAGTGCGGTATCGCTCTGTTCATAGCCAGCACCCAGTTGCCAAAGCTGTTTGGGTTCAAAGGTTCACACGGCGATTTTTGGGAACGCTCGGGCTACTTCTTTTCGCACCTCAGCGACACTAATTCCGCGTCGCTCTTGCTCGGTATCAGCGCGCTGATCTTATTGCTCCTGGGTAAGCGATTTCTCAAAAACAAGCCTGTGGCGTTGTTTGTCGTCATTGCCGGTATTCTCGTCGCTTCGACTATGGATCTCGGCACGCTCGGCGTGAAAGTATTGGGTGAAGTTCCGCAGGGACTGCCGCCATTCGGGCTTCCGGCAGTTCATCTGTCCGACTTGAACGACCTGTTGCCTCTCGCGCTCGGTTGTTTTCTTCTAGGCACGGTAGAGACGGCTGCGCTTGGTCGCATGTTCGCGGTCAAGCACGGCTATCGTTTCGATCCAAACCAGGAATTGCTCGGCATCGCAGGCGCGAACGTTATGGCCGGACTGGGCCACGGTTTTCCCGTCAGCGGCGGGATGTCGCAATCGCTCGTCAACGAAAGCGGCGGGGCGCGCACACCATTATCCGGATTCATCGCAGCCCTTCTCACGCTGCTGATTGTCTTATTCCTGTCAGACGCGCTCCGCAATCTGCCGCAGCCCGTACTCGCGGCTATCGTGCTGATGGCGGTAACCGGTCTGTTCAAGCTGTCAGCGCTCAAACATCTGTGGCGGGCGGATCGCGCTGAATTTGTAGTGGCGATTGCCGCGCTACTCGGCGTGCTCGGCTCTGGACTGCTCCGCGGCGTCATGATCGGCGCCGTGATTTCACTTGTGCAACTGCTTCGCACTGCCTCGCGTCCTCACGTTGCGTTCCTCGGGCGAATTCCTGGTAGTCGCCGCTTCTCAGATCGACAACGCCATCCGGATAACGAATTGATTCCCGGCGTGCTAATTTTTCGTCCTGAATCTGGACTCGTTTATTTCAACGTTGACCACGTGTGCAGGACGATTCTCGATCGCATAAATGTCGAGCCGAAACTGCCCAAGCTACTTGTGCTTGACCTTTCTTCGGCGCCGCGCGTTGACCTGCAAAGCGCCCATGCACTTGGCGATTTATCGAAGGAAGTCACGGCGAAAGGCATCCAATTCCAAGCTGTCGAAGCGCGTTCTTCCGTTCGTGACCGGCTTCGCAGTGAAGGTGTAGATGCCAAATGGGGTAGCATTAACCGCTTTAGAAGTGTCGCCGACGCAGTCGAAGATTTTCAGAGGACTGCGAGCACATGAACGATAACTAACATCAGGATGATCGCGAAGCTGTTAATCGCCTCGTTGCTCGTCGCGACCACGGTCATTATTCACGCCGCCGGGCTCGGCATGGCGTTGAGCCACGCTTTGCACTCCAGCGAGCGCCCGCACACGCGGTTTTGGCCGATCACTTGGCTGCTGATCCGTATCGCATGGTTGCTAATTATCATTCATATGCTTGAGATCGCGGTCTGGGCACTGTTCTTCTGGTGGGAGAAGTGTCTACCGAATGTCGAGTCGGCGTTTTATTTTTCCGGCGTAACCTACGCGACTCTCGGTTACGGTGATCTCCTCCTGCCCAAAGAATGGCGGTTGTTCGGACCTCTGGAGGCGCTTACTGGCAATCTGATGGTCGGGCTGTCCATCGCATTTTTCTTCGCTGTAGTGACTAGAAAATTCCTTCAGCTCATGGACGAAGACGGCCGAACTTGATCGCATGAGAACGCAATCCGACCCGCCGACTACATCGGACAGACCGCCCGCCGAAAAGCAAAAGTGGGTGGAGCCTGTCGCAGCCTTGCTGATGGCGCTGGCGACACTAAGCACGGCGTGGTGCGGCTATCAGTCCGCAGCCTGGACGCGTCAGAGCAATCGGCTGATGAATGAATTTAACTCTCTCGAACGCAGAGCCGGTCTGTTGACGTTGCAAGGCATGCAGCAGGCAACCATTCACACCGGCATGTTCATGCAAGCGCTTGCCGCACATCAGGCGGGTAACGACACGCTCGTGCACTTTTACGTCGAACGCTTTCCTCCTGAGTTGCGCAAGGCTTATGACGCATGGATCGCAGAGAAGCCCTTCGAAAATCCAAATGCGGATCCGCATCCGTTTGTCCCCAAGCTCTATGAGACACCAGGGACGCGCGAAGCCGCAGACGCCAACGCCAAGGCAGCAAACAGTCTCAATGAAGCGCGCAAGGCCGGCACGTTGTCCGGTCAATACCTCGCGAATACTGTTCTGTTCGCGGCAGTACTCTTCTTCGCAAATGCGTCGAGCAGATTTGAGCAGCGTCGGGTGCGCATCGTTGCATTCAGTTTTGCGATCGCTGTCTTCCTCTTTGCCGTCGTACGGACCGCGATGCTTCCGTTGTGAACTGGCAGGCGGATCCATTCACGGCGACGGTTTGCAATGATCACCGACTCCTCCCCGGTCGCGTACGACCAACGTCCAATATTCGAACCGGCATCGCGGCACACAAGCTTGCGAATTAAGCAGGGCGTACGACGGGCATGAGATGGCTAATGGAAACGCTGCAACGGTTTTCGAACGTCTCAATTCGCTTTTCTTACAGTTCACTTTCTCAGGCAGCGTTAAAAAGATCGAAAGGTGACCAGTTATGACCAGAAAAAATAACAGTTATTGGCCCGTTTCTTTCTTTACTCGCTCTCGCTGCTGCCTTGTGTGACATTCCGGTAGAGCGATGAAACTGGCTCCGGACGTCGAGTTTCACGAAGATATTCGTCTGCTAATCTACAGACCGCGCAGTTCGTTGAACGAGGCGTCAGTGAACAAGATCGTGAATGTTATCGAAGACGTAGAAGCCAGATTGAATGAGCCTTTCAATCGATTCTTTAATTCGTCGCATTCGCTTTTGCTGTGGCTGTGTTCGCATTTACGGTTATCCCGACGGTGATGCTTCCGATGTGAGATCGCGCATAGGCAACTTCAGTATTTCGCAGCGAATTGATTCTAGTTGTATGCGGATGGTTCTGGTTGGTTTGGGCGTGCTGACCCTTGCGGGTTGTGCGACAAGTCCGTATGCGGAGGTGTGGCACAAGAAGCCGCAATTGACGGGCCCGCGTGGTCCTGAGCCGCTGGCAACTGCCGAGCAAAACTTTACAAAAGCAATGCGCGAAGAGCGGGCGCATCCGCTCGTTGCAATGGCCGATTGTCTCGTCGCGTTGCAATCGGCGTCAGACCAACTGAAGCGCAATCCTCGAAACGCGACAGCGGTTCGCGATTACAATTTTGGTGTTAGCCGCATCTTCCAAATCATTCACGACACGAACCTCGACCCGTGGACGCAGCCATTGATTGTGCCGACTGCGCAGGGCGAGTTTGTGCTGACGTATAAACCTGATCCGCGACCGGAGTGGAATCCGGCGCTGTACGACTTCACGCCGGCCGACGAATTCGACGTGGGCGGGAAATATGTTTCCGAGCGTACTACTCGTGCCGGGATTGGCGCTCCAATTGTTGCCGTCGAGCGGGAGGAAAGTAAAAATGCGCGCGGCAAAGCCGCGCCGTCGCGTATCTTTCGTACTGTTAGTGCCGTCGCACAGTTTCAGGGGCGGCAATGTATTATCGGCTTTTACGATCCACTCGATCAGGAGACAGCCAGCTTTTATGGCCACACCGTGCCACTCGCTGCCGATTTCACGGTTCCATTGGCAGTGATGCTTCAAGAGACCGATCCGGCGAGGCACGAATTGTCGCGCGTTCTCAACCCGGAGAAATATGCCTACACGGCTAGAATCGAGCGCCTCCAGCCTTTTAATCCGAACAAAACCGTCGTGCTCGTGATCCACGGGCTAAAGGATTCGCAGGCTACCTGGACGCCGATGATAAACAAATTGGAGGGCGATCCAGTCATCCGAAAGCATTATCAATTCTGGTTCTACAGTTACCCAAGCGGATATCCTTTCCCATACTCCGCAGCGATCCTGCGCGACGAACTTGATGAAGTAGAGAAACAGGTCCCCCATCTCAAACCCATGGTGGTGATTGGCCACAGCATGGGTGGTTGCATCAGCCGCGTCCTTCTCACCGATAGCGGCAATCAGCTTTGGATGAAAATCTTCGGCAGGCCGCCGGATCAAGTACAGCTTTCGCCGAAAACGCGGGAGTATTTTCGGCAGGAACTATTTTTTCGCCATCGACCAGAAATCGGACGCGTAATATTCATTGCTGCGCCATTGCGCGGAAGCAACATGGCCACCGGTTGGGTCGGGAAACTTGCCTCGCTGATCATCCATGAGTCGTCCGCGAGCAGTCAGGCGAGTCAGGAAATGCTTCGCGTAACAAACGCCCGAGAGGAGGAGCTCAAACCGAAACGCCGCGCTAACAGCGTAGACAGTCTCTCACCGAAAAGCCGTTTCCTTCAGGCGATGGACACCATTCCGATGACACCCAGTGTGCCGTACAATACGATCATCGGCGATCGCGGCCGCGGCGATTCACCAAACTCGAGCGATGGAGTCGTGCCGTACTGGAGCTCGCACATGAAGGGGGCGGAGAGCGAAGACATCGTTCCATCCGATCACAGCGCGCACCAGAATCCGCAGGCAATCGAAGATGTAATGCGCATTCTCAAGAGATACGCGAAGTAAGGAAATCAAAACGTGACTGGTTGGAGAAGCTGGAACTGCATCGTACTTCCAGGATTAACCACTGTTGTACCGCCGGTATGTCCATAGTGCGCCTGTCGCCCCGTTTGTGGACCGCCCGCCGGTTCGACGCTGGTTGTCTTTACCGGGATCCTGCGTCCATTCACTTCAATCGACGCGAGTTCCACACTGTGGCCCGGATTTGCGCGGATTAGCACGAGAGGAAACAATCTTCCCGAATACTTTTATTCCGGCTTTCAGTGCGACATTTCCTTTGACAGAAACGTCCTGAGCCAGCTTCGCCTCAAAGCTTCTTCCGACCGTGCTCTGGGATGTAACAAGGCTAACAGTCTTTATAGTCAGCGTTGTTCCAGTGGGAATCGTAGCTGCATTTAAACACGAAGCCGCAAACCACCCGCAGACTACTATGGCGCATCCAAACAATCTCTTTGCTTTCATACTAGAATAACAATTGATGATGCGTTGTGTGTTACAAGGGTCGCCTCTCTTTTTAAAAACGAAGCACTCGGGAATAAAGAATATTCTTGCTGACCGCTATAGCCAACCCCGTTCGTCTAAAGCTATCCCATTATGAGTTCGTTCAGCAAAATTCCTGCTAAAACTACTGCCGACGAAATCAAGCAGGCGTTCCGCGAGAACCTCAATTCCGGACTTGGCCGGTTGGAGCGATTTGCGACCAAGAATGATCTTTATCTCGCGCTTGCGTTAACGGTCCGCGATCGGCTCTTTGAGCGCATCGTCGAAACGATGGATACCTACGGCGGCGTGAATGCGCGCCGGGTCGCATACCTATCAGCAGAATATTTGCCAGGTCGGCATCTGGAGAACAATCTGCTCAATCTCGGGATCACTGATGTGACGCAGGAAGCGTTGCGCGAGCTTGGCTATGATCTCGATGAAATCGCCGCGCAGGAAGAAGAGCCCGGCCTCGGTAACGGCGGCCTTGGAAGGCTCGCGTCGTGTTTCATGGATTCGCTCGCGTCTATCGAAGTGCCAGCCCTTGGCTACGGCATCCGGTATGAGTTCGGCATTTTTGATCAGGTGATTCGCGACGGCTGGCAAGAGGAAATCACTGACAAATGGTTGCGCTTCGGAAATCCGTGGGAAATCGCGCGCCCAGACATTGCATATTCTGTGAAGTCTGGTGGACGCACGGAAACATTCACCGATGAGCAGGGAAACTTTCGTGTGCGCTGGATTCCCGATACCGAAGTCCGAGGCACCGCGTACGACACGCCGATCGCGGGTTACCGCGTCAACACGTGCGACGTTTTGCGGCTTTGGAGAGCCGAGGCGGTCGAGTCGTTCGATTTTGCTGCCTTCAACCACGGCGACTATTATCGCGCCGTTCAAGACAAGGTTGTGTCGGAGAACATCACGAAAGTTCTCTATCCGAATGATGATGTTGAGGTGGGCAAGGAGTTACGGCTGAAACAGCAGTTTTTCTTCGCGAGCTGCTCGCTTCAGGACATGCTGAAGATTCATGCACTGCTCGGCGGCACCCCTGCAACGCTTCACGAAAAATGGGCGGTGCAGCTCAACGACACGCATCCTGCGGTTGCGGTGGCCGAGCTGATGCGATTGCTGGTCGATGAGCACGGCCTTGGATGGGAAGAAGCGTGGGAAATCACGCGCAACACTTTCGCTTACACGAACCACACGCTGTTGCCCGAGGCGCTGGAAAAATGGACTGTCGGCTTGTTCGGTAAGCTGCTACCGCGGCATCTCGAAATCGTGTACGAGATTAATCAACGTTTCCTGGATGAAGTACGCGCGGCGGTCCCTGGCGATGGTGCGCGCGTCGCGCGACTCTCGTTGATTGATGAAAGCGGGCCCCGCTATGTGCGCATGGCACATCTGGCGTGCGCCGGAAGCCATATGATCAATGGCGTCGCGCAGCTTCATTCCGAGCTGTTAAAGCAAACTGTGCTGCGCGATTTCGCCGAGCTGTGGCCGGAGAAATTCTGCAACGTCACGAATGGCGTTACCCCGCGCCGCTTCGTGGCGCTGAGCAACCCCGGGCTCACCCGGCTCATCACATCACGCATTGGCGATCGTTGGCTGCAGGATTTGAACCGGCTCCGAAAGTTGGAGCCGCTTGCCGACGACAATGAGTTTCAGAAGCAGTGGCGCGAGGTGAAACTCGCGAACAAGGGCCGCCTCGCAGCGCTGATTGCCGAGCGTACCGGGATAAAAGTCGCGCCGGAATCGCTCTTCGATGTGCAGGTGAAGCGCATTCACGAGTACAAACGGCAGCATCTTGCCGCATTGCACATCATCACCCTTTATCTCCGACTGCGGCGCGATCCCCAAGCTGATGTGCCGGCGCGCACGTTCATCTTCGGCGGCAAAGCGGCGCCGGGTTATTTCATGGCCAAGCGCATCATCAAACTCATTAACTCCATCGGTGAAATCGTAAACACCGATTCAGCAGTGCGCGATCGACTCAAGGTCGTTTACTTCCCGGATTTCAACGTTACGAACGCGCAGTTCATCTACGCCGCCGCGAATCTGTCCGAGCAAATTTCCACCGCTGGCAAGGAAGCAAGCGGTACAGGCAACATGAAGTTTGCCCTCAACGGCGCGCTCACCATTGGAACGCTCGACGGCGCAAACGTCGAAATCCGCGAAGAAGTTGGCGCGGAGAACTTTTTCCTCTTCGGTCTCACTGCCGACGAAATCGAGGAAGCGAAGCGGCGTGGGTATCGTCCACGCGATTATTACGAGCAAAATAGTACGCTGCGCGAGGTCATCGACTTCATTGCCAGTGGCGCGCTTGGCCGCGGCGACGCTGAGTTGTTCCGCCCAATCGTCGAAAACCTCCTCGACAAGGATCCGTTTCTACTGCTTGCCGATTACCAACCCTATATCGACGCGCAGGAGCAGGTGAGCACGCTGTGGCGCGATCAGCGGGCCTGGACGCGGCGGTCGATCCTCAACACCGCACGCATGGGCAAATTCTCATCGGACCGTTCGATTCGGGATTACTGCGCGCGCGTATGGAATATTCAGCCGACAGAACAGTAACGCGAATTCGGCCATGACACACAGAGTCCAGAAACAATGGTGACGCGGGTGTGGCCAGGTTCTTCGTCGCCGCTGGGAAACATCTCTCGCCTCTCATTGATGAACTCAACCTGACTCTCGCAGCATGAAGAAGCCTCACCAGAAAGCGATTTTCCAGACGCCGTCTGGAAAATATGACGGTCTCATCGGCGGCATCGCCCAGTTACTGGAGACGGCCCGCCACAACGCCGCGCGGACTGTCAACGCGCTAATGACAGCTACCTATTGGGAAATCGGCAGGCGTATTGTGGAATTTGAGCAGCGTGGTGCTGAGCGGGCCGAATATGGGGAAGAGTTACTTGGCAAGCTATCGACGGATCTTCGGGCGCGTTTCGGTCGTGGGTTCTCGCGTTTCAATCTGGGACGATTCCGCGCGTTTGATCTCGCCTTCCCTGACAAGGAAATCCGAGCGACGCTGTCGCTCGAATCTCCCGGCGAAAAACGAGCGACACTGTCGCTCAAATCACGAGAGACGGTTCCCACGCTTGATCGTCTCGCGGTCGCCTTTCCGTTGCCGTGGTCACATTACGTCCGGCTTCTCACAATAAAGAATGAACTCGCGCGCGCCTTCTACCACCGGGAAGCATTGCGCGGTGGCTGGAGCGTGCGCCAGCTCGATCGCCAGATCGCCTCGCAGTTCTACGAACGCACCGCTGCCTCGCGAAACAAAGACGCCATGTTGCGCAAAGGTGCCGTTGCCTCCGCGGAGGATTCAATTTCCGCCGATGAAGAAGTGCGCGACCCACTCGTTCTCGAATTCCTCGGACTGAAAGACGAATACTCGGAGACCGACCTTGAAGAGGCACTGTTGCGGCACCTTGAGAACTTCCTGCTCGAGCTCGGCGGTGACTTTGCCTTCATCGGTCGCCAACGTCGGTTGCGAATCGGCAGCGAATGGTATCGGGTCGATCTTGTTTTCTTTCACCGCAAACTGCGGTGCCTTGTGGTCATTGATCTGAAGGTTGGCAAGTTCACACATGCCGATGCGGGTCAAATGCACCTTTACCTGAATTACGCGCGCGAACACTGGACGCAGGCGGACGAGAACCCGCCGGTTGGTTTAATCCTGTGCGCCGAGAAAGACGATGCGATCGCTAAATATGCGCTGGAAGGATTACCGAACAAGGTTCTGGCGCGCGAATATAAATTGGCTCTTCCAAATGAGAAACGTCTCGCGGCCGAGATCGAAAAGACCCGCGAGCTCCTGGAAAGAAGGAGTTCCAAATGAATGCTTACTTTCTTCTCGTTCTTCTCCGCCAACGGACGGATGCACCACCACGCACGTTCGAGCATATGATGGAATTTCCATCGCAAGGCCACTCCCTTGCGGTGTTGCGTGCTGAACGCCCATGAATCCCAAGAAAAACATGAGCAAACAAAAATCGTCCTTCGGGCAATCCGACATCGTTCGCCTCAGCGACGAAGATGCCGCGGTCGAACTGCTCGAGCGCGCTGTCACCGGCTTATGGGAAGTGGTCAATGACCTGACGCGTTTTCGTCGCACGACTCGCCAAAATTATCGAGTCACTATTTTTGGCTCTGCCCGGCTCGAGCCTGGCACGGTCGCTTATAAGCGAGTGAAACAGCTGGCCGCTGAACTAACGAAAATGGGATGCGACATTGTTAGCGGCGGTGGTCCGGGCATCATGCGGGCGGCCAATGAGGGCGCACATTCCGTTGATCCAAAAGCGCTGCACCGCTCCGTGGGTATCCGCGTGGCGCTTCCGTTCGAACAGGAGCTTAATCCATTCGTCGGACTGGCTTACGAACACCGTACTTTTTTCTCGCGGTTGCATCACTTCATGATTGCTTCCGACGCCTTCGTAGTTGTGCCCGGCGGGATTGGGACGCTGTTGGAGATGGCGCTCGCCTGGCAACTCCTGCAAGTCAGCAAACTTTACAACACACCGCTCATTCTTGTCGGCAAAATGTGGGCAGAACTTATTGAATGGGGCCGCCGTTCGATGCTCATCAAGAGCAACGAGCTTGCGAGTGAAGCCGACTTCACCATTCCGCATTGTGTGAACACGATCGAGGAAACCATCGCGGTGATCCGCGAAAATCGCGCTGCGTGGCTGGCGACGCAGAATGTAAAATAGCCCGCGGGAATTTTTGAGAATGCCCTATTTGTCAGACCTGATTGCGAAGCTGTCAGTGTAATACCAAACGCATGCCAATTGCCGATCATAAAACCTACTGCGCGATGCTCGACCGAGCACGTGCCGGACACTTCGCGCTTCCGGCCGTCAATGTGACTTCACTCACTACCGCGAATTCCGTCCTGCGCGGACTGGCTGAGAGCAAGGCCGACGGGATCATCCAGATTTCTACGGGCGGCGGCGCGTTCGCGTCCGGCACAACGATCAAGGACATGGCACTCGGCGCGATCTCAATTGCCGAGCATGTGCACCGCGCGGCAGAACGTTATTCCATCTATGTCGCGCTGCATACCGATCACTGTCTGAAGGACAAGCTCGATAAGTTCGTCCTGCCGCTCGTCGAGGAAACCGAGAAGCGCCGCGCGGCGGGCCGGCCAAATCTCTTCACCGGCCACATGTTCGACGGGAGCAATCTTTCATTGAAGGAAAATCTCGACATTTCCGAGAAACTGCTTGAGCGCTTCGCTAAGGACGATCTCGTGCTAGAAATCGAGACGGGTGCTGTAGGTGGCGAAGAGGACGATGTCGTCGGAGATCACGCGGCCAAGCTTTACACAACACCGCAAGACACACTGGAAGTGGCGCGTCGGCTCAATCCGATCGGCGGGCGTTATCTACTCGCGGCCACATTCGGCAACGTCCACGGCGTGTACAAGCCAGGCCATGTGAAGTTGAAGCCGGGCGTGCTGAAAGAATGCCAGGACGCGGTTGTAAAGGCGTACGGCGAGGACGCGCGCTTTCACCTCGTTTTCCACGGCGGCTCGGGCTCCGCGCTCAGCGAAATTCACGAAGCGCTCGATTACGGTGTCGTGAAGATGAACGTGGATACCGACATGCAGTACGCGTTCACCCGCGCCGTCGCCGGGCACATGTTTAAGAACTACGACGGCGTGCTGAAAGTGGACGGCGAAGTTGGCAACAAGAAGGTTTATGACCCGCGCTCCTACCTCGCGCTTGCAGAAGCGGCCATGGCCGAACGCGTGAAGAAGGCCGTGAGCGATTTGCGCGGCAACGGGAAAACGATGTTCGCGTCATGAGCGCGGTGTTTCCTGGACAATTTTCGGGGGGGTCGAAGTCGGAAGGCCGGACGGTCCGGGCACGACTAAGAGTTTTGTCCGATAGGCTGGAGCTCTCGGCTGTGCTAGAACTGTAGAATTGCAACTCCAGTGCAAATGAACGCCATGAACTCTGTCATATTCACTCTCGAGCAGCACGGTCTCACCGTCGCCGACGTGCATCATAATCTTCAGCCTAGCGCGCTCTATGAACACGCGATTCGTTTTGAGAAAGACGCGAGCATTGCCGAGAACGGCGCGCTCGTCGCCTACTCGGGAGTCAAGACGGGGCGTTCGCCAAAGGACAAGCGTGTGGTCGAGCATGCCGCGTCGAAAAACGACGTCTGGTGGGGACCAGTAAATATTCCGTGCGACGAACGCACATTCCAAATCAACCGCCAGCGCGCGCTTGACTATCTCAACACGCGCGAGCGGCTCTATTGTTTCGACGGCTTTGCAGGCTGGGATCCGAAATATCGCATCAAAGTCCGAGTGATTTGTTCGCGGCCGTATCACGCGCTCTTCATGCATACCATGCTCATCCGTCCGATGCGCGACGAACTCGCCAGCTTTGGGACACCGGACTTCGTCATCTACAACGCAGGCGCGTTTCCGGCGAATCGGCTAACGAGTGGCATGGGATCGACGACCAGCATCGATCTGAGCCTCGAGGACAAAGAACTTGTTATTCTGGGCACCGAATACGCTGGCGAGATGAAGAAAGGTGTCTTCACCGTGGCCAATTACTTTGTGCCAAGGCGCGGTTTGCTTTCGATGCATTGCTCGGCCACTGCAGATAAAAAGACGGGGGTTTCGTCGCTGCTCTTCGGTCTCAGCGGCACCGGAAAAACCACACTCTCAGCCGATCCAAAGCGTCATCTCATTGGTGACGACGAACACGTTTGGAGCGATGACGGCATTTTCAATATCGAAGGCGGTTGCTATGCGAAGGCGATCAATCTCGCGCCAGAAAGCGAGCCGGACATTTTTCAGGCGTTGCGGTTCGGCGCCGTACTCGAGAACGTCGTCCTCGACGAAGAGCGCGATGTCGATTACACCGATACAAGCATCACGGAGAACACTCGTGGAGCGTATCCGATCGAGTTCATTCAGAACGCGAAGATCCCCTGTGTCGCGGGTCATCCGACCGACATAATCTTTCTCACCTGTGATGCGTTCGGCGTGCTGCCGCCGGTCAGCGCGCTCTCACCGGCGCATGCGATGTATCATTTCATCAGCGGCTATACCGCCAAGGTCGCAGGTACCGAGATGGGCGTGACGGAGCCACAGGCAACATTTTCGCCCTGCTTCGGCGGACCATTTCTCGTCTGGCATCCCAGCAAATACGCGGAACTGCTTGCGGAAAAGATGAGAAAGCACGAGGCGCGCGTCTGGCTGGTTAACACCGGGTGGGGCGGCGGCGCTTATGGCGCCGGCAAACGGATCAGCCTCAAAAATACACGCGCAATCATTGACGCTATTCACAGCGGCGACCTCGCGAAGGCGAAAACAGCGCGCGATCCAGTATTTGGTTTCAACATCGTCGTTGAGTGCCCCGGCGTGCCTGCGGAAATTCTGCGCCCTCGCGAAAGCTGGGCCGACAAGTCTGCCTACGACACGACCGCGAAAAAACTCGCGACTCTTTTCAATAAGAATGTCGAGACCTACGCCGCAGGCGCGAGCGCTGAGGTTAAAGCCGCAGCGCCTGTGGCTTGAGGCAGGACTTGCTCTTCGAAAAGTCGAGCGAACACCACGCGATGATGAAGAGAATCATCTTCCTAACACTCGGTGTCATCGCCGGATTCCGTGGAGCCAATCTGGAGGCCGCCGAGCAAGCAGGCACGAGTTCGGATCAGGTGCCCGCGGCCGATCTGAAAGAGCGCAACGATCCTACGGTTCTTACCCGCCGCGTCTGGCTGGAGACGGAGTGGAATAAGTTCACCGATGGAACGAGCATCGTGGAGGAGACGGCAGGGACCTTGTGGGCCTGGCGTGTCTCGGAGAATCAGGACTGGGCGGTGCGGTTGAAACTACCGGTGAAATTTCGCGTCGGCAGCGACGATCCCAGCATCCCGGACATCGGGGGTCTCGGGGATGTCAAAGTGGCAACAGGCACAGCTTTCCGGTTGAGCAAGACCTTCCGCGTCGGCGCCGGTTTGGACTTGGAAATGCCGACAGGACGTCACGAACTTAGCAACAACGCTTGGCGGATTCAGGAGTTCGGCGCCCTGGGGTGGGACATTACGCCGTGGCTCACTTTTAGCCCGTCCTTCGAATACAACGAGTCGGTCGCCGAAGAGGGCAATGCACAACCATTGAATTTCTTGGAAACATTCTTTCCATTTACCATCATTCTGCCACACAAATGGGCGGTGATCGCGGGTTACGAGAACAAGACGGACTTTGAAAACGACAACTACGTCACGAACAGGGCGAAAATCGCGATTGCGAAAGAACTCGAATCAATCCCGCTAAGCTTCTACCTACAGGCGAAGCGGGATTTCGATTCAGGCGAGAAAGAGTTTCAGGTTAACTTTGTCGTTACTTGTTACTTCCGTTGAAGTGGAGACGTTAACGAACGCCTCAAAATTCGCATCGTTGTGTCATCATTACCGATCAACCGGTCGTGCGGAGCCGCGGCAATACCGCGATTCGCGAGGGCTGAAGGCTTGCTACTGGGCAGCTGCAACGGCAGCGAATCGTCGGACGATTGAGGCGTTAGATGACTTCGTCCAAAAACCGGTGGCGTCCGTAACTGGGTCCTTAGTCCAATGGTGCGAGCGCGCTCCTTCACGCTATACTCAGCGGGAATTGCAGATCGGATCTGCGTGATCAGATGAGCTGGCTTTTCGATCTCCACAAGACGCAGCCCGTCGCACACGCCATCGGCGCGCTCGCCTTTGTCTGTGTACTTGGAATGGCGCTGGGCAGTTTGAAATTCCGCGGCATCGGCTTGGGCACCGCCGGCGTGCTTTTCGCCGGGATTGTTGTCGGACATTTCGGCAATCCGGTGGATCAACACACGCTCCATTTCGTGAAGGAGTTCGGGCTGATGCTCTTCGTCTTCACAATCGGCTTACAGCTTGGCCCCGGGTTTGCGGCGGCGCTGCGGGATCAAGGCGTAAAACTGAATCTGCTCGCCGCCGCGATCGTGATCCTCGGCGCGATCGGTGCACCGCTCATCGGCGCGCTGGCGGGGTTCGACATGGCGGCGGTGCTCGGAATTTACTCTGGCGCGGTCACGAACACGCCCTCGCTCGGCGCGGGTTCTCAGACGCTCAGCACTCTGCCGAACATCACGCCGGATCGTCTCGCATTGCCCGCGCTCGGTTACGCCGTTGCCTACCCGATGGCGATCGCTGGCATTATTGGGACGCTGATTTTACTCAAACAAGTCTTCCGCATTGATCCCGTGCGCGAGGCCGCAGCTTTCGCCGAGAAGAACCGTGCGCCGGTCGAGCCGCTGGAGCGTCGCACGCTGGTGGTTACGAATCCAAATCTCCACGGCGTGCGCGTCGATGCGATCCCTGGCCGGATTGAGGCGCGCGTCACCATTTCTCGCGTTTGCAGCGGCGAAGGAATAGCCGCCGCGACTGACGCGACCGTCATTCACAAGGACGACCGTCTCGCAGTCGTGGGCACCCGGGCGGGCTTGGAGCAGTTTGAGCGGGTCGTGGGAAGGCGGAGCGACGAAGACCTTCTCCTGCAAGAGAGCGCCATTACTTACCGCCGAGTGGTTGTGACGGATCGAGACGCGCTGGGTAAAACCGTTGGCGAACTCAATCTTGACGACCGCTTCGGTGTGGCCGTTACGCGCGTGACCCGCGCCGATCTGGAGATGACTGCGGTGCCCGGTTTGCGTCTTCAATTTGGCGATCAACTTCAGATCGTGGGACGGGACGAAGACCTCGACAGAGCCGCGACCGCGGTGGGCAATTCGCTCAAGGAATTAAACGAGACGCACTTCATTCCGTTCTTCATCGGCATCGTGCTCGGAATTCTTCTGGGCAGCATGCCGATCGCCTTCCCCGGTTTGCCGCAACCAATTCGTCTCGGTCTGGCCGGTGGTCCGCTCATTGTGGCGCTCATCCTCGGCCGCATCGGGCGCATTGGCCGGCAGGTATGGAACATGCCGACCAATACCAATCTCGCCTTCCGCGAATTCGGGATCGCACTCTTCTTTGCCGCTGTCGGCCTGGGCGCGGGCGCGAAATTTTTCGCCACCGTCTTCACCGCCACCGGGCTTTATTGGCTGCTCGCCGGATTTTGCGTCACCGTTTTGCCGATCCTGCTCATCGGCATCTTCGCGCGCGCCATCTGGAAAACAAATTTCATGGACCTGAGCGGCTTCATCGCGGGCAGTATGACCGATCCTCCTGCCCTGGCCTTCGCCTGCAACATCGCCCGCTCCGATGCTCCGACGGTTGGCTACGCCACCGTCTATCCGCTTACCACGCTCTTACGCATCCTCTCGGCGCAGGTGCTCGCGATTTTCCTTTTCCGATGAACACACCCACGCTTGGCGAAGCGCGCTTCGCATCAAAAAAAAGTCACACGACCAGTGATGAAGTCCGCATCCCGGAGCGAATCGAAGTCGGCGCCGATGCAGGGATCCAGTTCGAACTGGCAGGGCCGCGGGCGAACTTGTTTTTCGATCCGAAGCAGACGCGCGCCGGGATCGTTACGTGTGGCGGTTTGTGTCCGGGCCTGAACAACGTAATTCGCTCGCTTTTTCTCGAGCTGCACTACGGCTACGGCGTCGCGGAGGTACTCGGCTTTCGTGGTGGCTACAGCGGGCTCGATCCCGCGTGCGGAGTTGAGCCGGTGAAGATCACGCCGGCATTTGTTGACGACATTCATCAGCATGGCGGGACGGTCCTTGGCTCTTCACGCGGTCCGGTGGATATCCGCAGAGCCGTGGACAATCTTATTGCCCGCGACGTGAACATTCTTTTTACCGTGGGCGGCGACGGAACGCAGCGCGGCGCACATGATCTCTATCAGGAAGCGCGCAAGCGCGGCCACGCACTCTCCGTTGTTGGCGTACCGAAGACAATCGACAACGATGTCGGCTTCGTTTCGCGCACGTTCGGGTTTTTCAGTGCTGTTGAAGAAGCAAAACGCGTCCTTGATTGTGCGCACACCGAGGCGCGTAGCGTGCCCGGAGGTATTGGTCTGGTAAAGTTAATGGGGCGCCACGCTGGATTCGTCACTGCCGGGGCAGTAGTCGCGAGTCAGGACGTGAACTTCGCGCTCATCCCTGAGGTGCAGTTCAAGCTCGAGAGTTTTCTAGCCGCGCTCAAGGAACGGATGTTGAACAAATCTCACGCAGTTATCGCTGTCGCAGAAGGCGCAGGCCAAGATCTGCTCGGCGCGGAGGCGACTGAACGCGACGCGTCCGGCAACTTAAAACTTAAGGACATCGGGCCGTTTCTCTGTGAGAAAATAAAGTCCTACTTCAACAGCGAGGGCATCTCAGTCGTTATTCGTTATTTCGATCCGAGCTATCAGATTCGAAGCCGGCCAGCGAACTCCGAGGATGCACTGCTGTGCGATCTCTTCGCGCGTCACGCGGTTCACGCCGCCATGGCAGGCAAGACTGGAGTCGTCATTGGTTTTCTACACGAGCGCTTCATTCATGTGCCGATCGAGTTGCTCGCTACACACACGAAACGCCTTAATCCTGCCAGCGGCTGGTGGCGCTCCGTCCTCGCTGCTACAGGACAGGCGGCACAATTCGATTGAGCAGTCATCCAGAAAGAAAGCGATTATGGATAACGAAGCTACTCATCAACTACCCGCCACACAACCCGACCCCAGAGTGCAACTCGCCTTTGAGCGCACGTTTCTTGCGTACGAGCGCACCCGGATCGCCTGGGTGCGAACGGCGCTCGCGCTGATCTCGTTCGGATTCGTCATTGCAAAGTTTTTTCAGTACCTGCGCGAGAAACAGGGTGAAACAGCTACGCTGATCAGCCCTCGCACGGTTGGTCTCGTCATGATCACCATTGGACTGGTTGGCTTGATCCTCGCAAACTGGCAGGAGCGGCGGGCCGTGAAGGCCTTGCGCGAACGTTGCCCCGGCCTCCCGCAATCGACGTCAGGCGTGATGGCCGTACTGATCACGTTGTTCGGCATCCTGGCCCTGATTGGCGCCCTGCTGCGATAGGGATCGAATCGATTTGTCCTCAATGACAAGAAGACATTGCGCACTAAAAAATCCACCGGTTCTTGGCAGCGTACGCCTATAGCTCGCGACGATGTCGGAATTCCACTATCGTATTTTCTTTCCGCATCACCGGTCTGATGAGCAGTCGTAGTGTTTTAAAAAATGAGAGCAAGTAGATAAGAGGCGCGATCATGTCGGTGCAAATGCAATACGAGCCTAACGACATCTGTGTGCTAGGCATGAGCGGCATTTTGAAACGATCCGAATTTGGCACAGAACAAACGGAACTCGCTCGTCATATCGACGCCGGGTCGAAACCTCGCTTGCTCGTAATTCTTGAGAACTTTGAAGGCTGGGAACGCGGCGCGGATTGGAATGATCTCGATTTCTCTTCTCGCATGCCAATAAAATTTCCAAGATCGCCATCGTCGCCGAGCGACGTTGGGAGCCTCTCGCGCTTGCTTTTGCAGGAGCGGGAGTCCGTCGCACGCCAGTGAAGTTTTTTCCGTCTAACGAACTCGAGCAGGCGCGAAAGTGGTTGGCCGAATAAGCTGCCATTATAGGCCGGCATACGCGATCTTGGCGAACGCCTCCGCACCTGGCTTTTTGGGCGCGCCTCGTTTTTGCCTCGCTGGTGCCGAAAAAACTCGTGCGGACGGCTTCAGACACAGCCTGAGCGGATGCGACCTTGGTCCCATATCCAATCACGAGGTCATTTCAGACATTAGGATGCGCGATGAATTCTCCTGACGACTCCGTCGGTTCGAAAGCCTCGCGCGCGATTTCGAAGAGTGTGCCCGGTCCGGATTTTTGCGTTACTATCCCGCTAACCGACTCATGGCCTGGCAACCACGGGGGCACACTGGACGATCTCATGCTAGACCAAATCGCTGAGTGGCTGGTCGACATCGAAAAAGCATCCCTTCCGTTCAAGTGCTTCGTGGATCTCAGTCGGTTGACGACTGTTGCGGTTCGCTCCCGTCACGTTTTTGAATTTGCGCGAAAGAGAGCGGAGCAATTCACCGGAGCCGAGCCGGTGCGGACTGCGTTGTTTTCCGAAGACTGGGTCGCCTTTGGCATCGCCTGTTTCTACGAGTCGCTGATGGAAAACACACTGATCGAGGCGCGCGCATTTCGCGATCTCGCCAGGGCGGCGAAATGGCTCGCCATTCCAGTCGACGTTTTAACGCTGAAGGATTTTGCCCGCGCCTCACATTGGAGCCACTCCTGGGAAACATTCTTGAAGCGAAGCGTGTAAGACCGAAGTCCCATTGTTGACGGGTCTTGCTTTTTGCACGCTCTCTCGCTTAACAAATTAATATATGAACAAGTATATCGCCGAATTCATCGGAACTTTCTTCCTTGTCCTGACAATTGGCTGCACGGGAATTGGCGCGGGTGCGGGTGTTATTGCACCGCTCGCCATCGGCGCGGCTCTCATGGTGATGGTTTTCGCGGGCGGCCACATCTCAGGCGCGCATTACAATCCGGCAGTTACAGTCGGCGTCTTGATCCGGGGTAAAGTCAACGCAGCCGACGTGGTGCCTTACATGGTTGCACAACTCGTCGGCGCCGGGCTCGCTTCTTTGATCGTGATCAAATTCCTCCGGGCCGGTGTCGCGGTCACTCCGATAACGCCGCATGTTGGTCCGGCGCTGCTTGCGGAGTTTCTTTTTACGTTCGCGCTGGTGTATGTGGTGTTGAACGCGGCTACTGCGGAAGGGACTTCCGGCAATTCATTCTATGGCCTCGCTATTGGCATGACGGTGATGACCGGTGCATTCGCCGTGGGAGACATTTCGGGCGGCGCATTTAACCCCGCCGTCGCCTTCGGCATCTGCGTTCTTGGTATTTCAAGTTGGGGCAATATCTGGATTTATCTGCTGGCCGATTTCGCTGCTGCCGTCGTCGCGGCCGTAATTTTCCAGATGATCAATCAGCCAATGCAAACCACCCCGATCGCAACCGCCGAGCCGCCTTACGAAACGCCGCGGTAACTCTGCATCTTCTTAGTGCTCGTTGATTGTCAGTTCGAAGAAATCGAGCCTTTACGTCACGCTTTCCCGCCTCTCCCCTTAGGCAAGGGGAGAGGACTAAGGTGAGGGCTTTCGAGTACATCCATTGGCTCAGTTGCCGTGTAGGCAAACCCTCACCCTCCCCCTCTCCCTGCGAGGGCGAGGCGACCCATGCGCCGCGGCGTCTCCCACACCCCAACGACGCGAACTGACAATTGACCAACAGTACCCCGCATCTTCTCGGGGCGAATATTCGTCTTGACGATCCGACGCCAAAAGTCTGTAATTTCAAAGGACTCTTTTCTTCTCCGCGCAACTCAACCACAACCATTCAAACCAATATGACCCGAAATAAATTCAACACAGTCATCGCTATAATTTGCGGGTGCTTTGCGGCTTTGTCTTTGAATGCAGCCACGATCCCCGCCGGGACAACAGTGACAGTAACGACGGTTAGCCTTCTCACCGCGCAGGATGTAGTGGGCAGAAGCTTCGAGGCGAAAATCGCCCAGGACGTTTCGGTGAAGGGAAATGTTTTATTGAAAGCTGGAACAAAGGCCTTCGGCAAGATTCGCTCTTCTCGCGCTAATCCGCGCAAATCCGGGCCGCTCACTGTGGAATTGACGTCGGTCTCGGTGAACGGACGCAATGTCGCGGTGAAGACGAACAGTGTCCAACCGGGAGGCCCACCCCAGACAGCGCGACAGGCCCAGTATGGACATACCGCCGGCACAACAGTGGTTAATCCCGGTAGCAAAATGCAGTTCCAGCTTTTACAAGCCGCTACTCTTTAAGGAAGCGTGTTCAGAAGCTGTTTCGCGCGTTCGGCCGAGATTGTTTTCGATCAGGGTCTAGGTGATTTATTCGCACTCAGAGTGGCTGGCAACGCGATCGATGGTCACGCCTCGAGAAGCATCGAGGACGCAGTCGATGAGGCGGTGAGCGCGGTCAGTAATTCGTTAGGTCACCACGGAATCAAAAACGGAAAATTTGCCTGTAGTGGAAGGCCAAGAACCTCATGTCTGGAGTGTATTACGTGCATGGGGTGTTATTGCTATCGCTGACGCCTACGTCACAGAGTTGGCAAGCTAGGGGCAAAACTGGATGCGATCAAAAGGTTTCATTCGCGTGCAAATTGGGACGCTTATAGCCGCGACGAGCGTCATCCAACTTGCCAACGGTTTCTATGGTACTTTCATCTCCCTACGGGTGGCGATCGAGAGTTTCGACGCAATCATGGCCGGCCTAGTGCTTAGCAGTTATTTCGCCGGTTTCACGTTGGCCGCGTTGTTCTGCGGAAGAATCATCGAGCGCATTGGGCACATCCGCGCCTACGCAGCATTTGCCGGTGTCGTTGCCAGCGCAACTGCGTGCATGCCGTTGTGGGTTGGACCGCTCTCCTGGATTATTCTACGCGCGATTGTCGGTTTCGGATGCGCCGGGATCTTCGTGACGACTGAGAGTTGGCTGAACGCCAAGGCTCCGCGATCGGAACGCGGTCGAGTGTTCTCGATCTATATGGTCGGGACGTTCCTAGCGCTCGCAATCGGGCAGCTTCTGATCGGCAGGGCCAACATTCAGACGGCAGCGCCTTTCAACGCGATCGTCGCCTTGTTCGCGATGGCGCTGGTGATGGTCACCACGACCCGGGCCGAGCCGCCCCAGGCAACCGCTACCGAACGGCTGCCCTATGGTCAACTCTCGCGCGCCGCACCCGTCGCAGTCGTTGGTTGCGTGCTTAGTGGCCTCATCGCCGGTACCTTCTACTCATTGGTTCCAGCATGGATGCAGGACGTGGGCATTGAACGCGGACGTATCGCGCTGTACATGCTTGTGGCCGTCCTCGGCGGGTTCGCATTCCAGATTCCAATTGGCTGGATATCGGACCGTTTCGACCGGCGTGTTGTGCTCGCGGCGCTCGGGCTCGGCTTCGCAGGCACGGCACTTGCCCTAGTCGGCCTGCCACACTCTCTGCCAGTGGTCGCTTCAACCGCGGTGCTGCTCGGAGGCTTCATGTCGACCCTCTACCCTGTGTGCGTGGCCCACGCGCACGACCGCATGCCGATGGACCGAGTCGTTGCGGTAAGCGGCCGGCTCATCCTTGTGAGCGGGTTGGGCTCCGTGCTTGGCCCACTCATAGGCTCGAGCATAATGTCGCGCCTCGACATTGACGGGGTGTTCTATTTCATGGCTGCCGCCGCGCTGCTGCTCGGGCTAGTGGCCGGAGGGAGAAGTTTGACGACTGCGCCCCCGCAGCACCTAAGACGGCCTTTTGAAATCCTGGCACCGCAGGCGGCACCGCTCGCGCATGACACGCAACGTTCTCTGGATGAATCACCATAACCACATTCCCCAGCGACTGCCTGATAATCAGACCCGGCACGAGATTGCAATTCCAAACTTCTAAAAAGCCGCCACTTTTTAAGAAAGCGTGAGCCGAAGCGGTTTGAGGACGTGGGGCCATCACCTTTCTTGACGAGAAGTAAGCTCCTCAACAAACAAACGCCGTCCGCTGCCAAACTCTAGTGGGCGAGCTGGTGAAGTGACGACAAGACGATAGCGTCTACTATTGGAATGATTTGAAACTTCCCGCTCACGTTCTGTTTCGGAAGGATCTGTCTCTCATCCTCTGGAAGCTACGCGGCATCCTGGATGAAGCAACGGTCAACGAGATTGTCGCGTTCACTGAGGCCGTCGAAAAACGTAGCCGGAAACCTCTCAACCGATTCTACGACTTGTCGGCGCTTGACGCCGTTGATCTGAATTTTGACTTCGTCTTTCACGTTGCGCTTGGCCGGCGTCTCTCGGCCGCACCCAGGCCCGCAGTGAAATCCGCCTTCTACGTAACGAGCCCGGACAGCACGCATTACGTCAAACTGCACGCCATGCTGACCGATTATTCGCCGCTCCACGTTGCCCTGTTCACGGATCGCGCCGCCGCTGCGAAGTGGCTCGGCGTTCCGCTCGAGGCGTTATCGTAATAAGAGCCCAGGCGGTGTTACGATTCTGTTATAAAAATCTCCGTGCCAAATAAAGGGTTGTCGCGATGGGCTCACTTGCATGATCTCTCCGACCGTGAGGCCGTTTACCAATAGCGGTAATAACCTGCACGCCCATTAACGCCGACAACCCAACCCCGGTGCCGATAGTAGTGCCCGTGATAGTGGTATCGGTAGTAATGCCCTCGGTACGAATATCGGTAGTAACGGCCTCCGTAATAATAAGCCGAAGCTTGTGCCGGAACAAAACAGGCAACACCGAGCACCACAGCAAACAGTAGCGGAAGAAGATTTTTCATAAGTTTCCTGACTATTAAACGCGGTGACTGCTTTGTTGTCGCGAAATATTTTTGCGGCTCTACTGAAATCGCAAGATAGCGGGCGTCACCGACTCTCCAGCGAGTTTTGTGAATATCACATAAACTAGATTGCTCAGTGGCTCCTTGTACTTGGTCCACGGCCCGATCAATGCTCTTCCCAATTGCTCCAGCTCCTGTGTGTAACAGAACAATGCGAACAAACCGATAACTAAAGCAAGGTAGCGGGAGGTAGGTATCTGGAATTCCGGCCTTCGCACAATAAAGACGAAGCCAAAAACAGAGGTCGCCAGGACGAAGGACATGCGGGCGACAAATAGAAGGATATGGCCAACGAATGTGCTACGAAGTTGCGGGAGCGACTGCCGAAGTCGGCGGCCTATCCAATAACCTGTCTGCATCAACGTGATCGCCGACAACGACCATACCAAATTCTCCGGTCGCGGTACATGACTGCCCGGGTCTAGAAGAACTTGCCTGACGAGCGGCACGGCATACCACAGAAGGATGGCGGTCCCTGTCGTTTGCAGGGCGAACAAAAAGAAGTAGCGCAAGGCACCGCGGCTCTTCCCTCCGCGCCCGGAAGCGGCCATCGGATCGTGCGGTCCGGTCATTGACATCCAACTTAGCGCACAATGCGCATGACCGCCCTGCAGATCGGCAGGCAGGGAAAAATTCATAAAACAGTCGCGACAATCAGCACCTGCGCAGGATACACGCGCGATAAACGAGCAACTTTGCGGCAGCGTGTGCAAATATGTCTATTGTTACGATTTCGTTACAAAATTTTCCTACTGAAAAATAACGCTTTCCCCGATGAACTCCGCTATATACAGTCGCGAGCCGAGGGGGAAATCCGGTTGATACGGCGATTCATTAGCCAGTGCTTTTTCGCGGGCATTTTCTTGTCAGCTTGGACTGCTTTGGCTGGAACTGAGAGCTACGACTACAAACAAGCGCCGCCTCCTCCTCCGCCCTCCTGGTGTGAAACGCCTCCGACATTCGAAATCCGCGTCGGTGCTCCCGGGTGGTTGGCCGGAATATCCGGCGATACTGGAGTACTGGGATTAGTCGACTCCACGGACATTACCTTCAGCGAGGTTTTGCGGCATCTGACGCATGTGCCCATTGTGCTCAGCGCTGAGTTCCGATATCAGCGATGGGAGCTTTTCGGAGACGGTCAGTACATGGAGGTGGGCGCCTCTGCGACTCTGCCCGGGTTGCTTTTTACCAATGCGAATCTTCATCTCAAAGACGGGTTGGCCGAAGCCTTCCTTGGTTACCGACTAATTAATTGCGATAAGGCAGCTCTCTCTTTGTTTGCGGGCGCGCGTTACAATTATGAAGGAGTTAACCTAAGCATTTTCAATAATGGTGACGCGCGCCTCGTCATTCTTCGTCAATTACTGGGAATCCGCAACAAGTTGGCGGTCTCGGGTTCGACCGATTGGGTCGATCCCGTGATCGGGGTGCGCGGAAAAGTGAGGATTTGGAAGGCGACATCTCTTTATGCCGAAGGCGATATCGGTGGGTTTGACGCCAATTCTGACTCGGCTTTTGATATACATCGCCAGGGACGCACACTCGTAAAAACGCCGATATCAAGCGAGGATTGGAGCTATCAGCTTCAAGGCGGCTTTGAATTTCAAGTTAGCAGGTGGTTCTGGACGCAGGTCGGCTGGCGCTGGCTGCGGACAGACTTTGTCTCTGGCGGTTTTACCAATAAGACCGACTTGAATGGGCCATTCGTCCAGGGCGGCGTGAATTTTTAGACTGCTTCCGTTAATCAAATCAATCCGGCCGGAGGGGCGACATCGACATCGAGGGTGAGAGCTGAGTCATCGTCGGAAGACAACCCACACTTATGAAAGCTATGCACTTAGGATTATGACCAGAGAACTTATGAAACAAAAATTCCAGATTATCTTTATCTCCTGTATTGCCGGCCTCGCTTTGCCAGCGTTCGCCGCCGAGCAACCCATAACAGATGTAGGCACGCTCGATGAGACATCGGCCAAGCAGGCGTTTCCCGAAAGGCCGCCGTATTCGCCTTACGCTGGGCGCAACTTTCCCACGCGGCCGTTTTTCGGCGATACGCACGTCCATACTTCGTTCTCAATGGACGCGGGCGCGTTCGGATGCCGACTGGGACCGGCTGATGCATATCGTTTCGCCAAAGGTCAGGAGGTAACGGCTTCCAGCGGTCAGCGTGCGATGCTGGCGCGCCCACTTGACTTCATTGTTGTAACCGATCACTCGGATGGCTTCGGATTTTTCCCACAGTTACTTGGCGCTAATCCCGAGTTGCTGGCATATCCACAAGGCCGGAAGTGGTACGACATGATCAATTCCGGCCACGGTGCGGCCGCGGCGGTCGATATCATCCAGAGTTTTTCACAGGGGACCATGGCCAAAGGGTTACTGCCCGTTCCCGGCACGTCTACCTATCGCGGAGCATGGCAGGAAGTAATTAAGGCTGCGGATGAGGCGAATGATCCAGGCCACTTCACCGCTTTCATTGGCTATGAGTGGACGTCGACTACTAGCGGAAACAACCTCCATCGCAATGTCATCTTCCGGGAGAACGGGCTCTGGGCCGGTCAGGTCGAACCTTACACAACTCAGAAACCGCTCGGCAGCGATAACCCGCGCGACCTGTGGAAATGGATGGCGGCCTACGAACAAAAAACCGGCGGTAACGTGCTCGCTCTCGCCCACAACGGCAATCTAAGCAACGGCATCATGTTCCCGATCATCGAATCGTTCACGGGGAAGAAGATCGATCGCGAATATGCCGAGAATCGCATGCGATGGGAGCCGCTCTATGAATGCACACAAATTAAAGGCGACGGCGAGACACATCCATTCCTTTCGCCTAACGATGAGTTTGCCAACTTCGAGCGTTGGGACAAAGGCAATCTCGACCTGAGCGTGTTGAAAAAGCCTGAGATGCTGGAGTTCGAGTATGCGCGCTCTGCGCTTAAGAACGGCCTCAAAATGGAGGCCGAGCTTGCAGTTAATCCTTACAAGTTCGGGCTGGTCGGTTCCACTGACACTCATACCGCGCTAGCTACCGCTGATGACGACAACTTCTTCGGCAAGACTTCTAACTCGGAGCCAAGCGCAACCCGCGCTACGCATCCATTCATCAAGACTGATAAGGCGACAATCATGAGCTGGGAAGAAACTGCGTCCGGCTATGCTGCCGTATGGGCAACCGAGAATACGCGGGAAGCACTTTTCGACGCCATGAAGCGCCGCGAGACCTACGCCACTACTGGTCCGCGCATGATCGTGCGCTTCTTCGGCGGCTTCGACCTTGAAGAGAAGGACGCGCAGGATCGCATGCCTGCACGTATCGCTTACACCAAAGGCGTGCCGATGGGCGGCGATCTTCGCGCCGCTCCCGCTGGCAAGTCGCCAACGTTCCTCGTTGCCGCTCTCAAAGACCCAATCGGCGCAAATCTTGATCGAATCCAAATCATCAAAGGCTGGTTAGATAAGGCGGGCAAGACTCAGGAAAAAGTTTACGACGTAGTCTGGAGCGGCGATCGCAAACCGGGCAGCGACGGAAAGGTTCCGTTGGTTGGGAATACCGTCGACGTGCCGAACGCGACCTACACTAACAGCATCGGCGCGCCCGAGCTAATCAAAGTCTGGAAAGACCCGGACTTCGATCCGGCATTGCGCGCGTTCTACTACGTGCGCGTGATTGAGATTCCCACGCCGCGGTGGACGGCATATGACGCCAAATACTTCGGTGTGAAAATGCCGCCGGAAGTTCCGATGACTACGACGGAGCGCGCCTATACATCGCCGATCTGGTACACGCCAACTAACAAGATCGAGGGCCGAACCAATTGAAAACTACCCTAACAAGAACACGACGAAGCTACTCTTCTTGCCTCGCAAAGAATTGCTCCAACGCCGCGCAGACTTCGGGCACATGAACGGTTGCGACTTCCCAGACGATCTTCAGGTTCACGTTTGCGTACTCGTGGGCAACGATGTTGCGCATTCCGCGCATTTTGCGGAAAGGCAGCGCTGGTACTTCGCGCCGGGTGTTTTCGTTCAAATGCGCGGTTGCTTCCCCGATGATTTCGAGCCGGCGAATCACCGCGTCCTGCTTTTGCGTGTCTCCGAGGAAAGCATTCTCACTCGTGTTCGCAACGTATCGAGCGATCAACCGCGCCGCCTCGAGGATATCGCGCAGGCGTCCAAGTTGATCAGCTTCCATGGAGGCACACTGCGGTGGAAAGAATGTGATCCCGGGCAAATCGATTCGGCGACTGCTCGAGCGAGGAACGCAGGACAAAATCGACCGCCGCGCCGACGATCTCTTCCGCTTCGCCAGCCATCTCCAGCAACTGCGAGGTCGATACCGGTGCCGACAATGTTACCAAGAGATCGACATCGCTCTTCGGTTCCATCTCGCCACGCGCCGCAGATCCGAAGACTTCCAACTTGCGGATTGGATGTTTCGCGTAAAACGGGCCTAGTCGTTTCCGCAGCACGGAAAGCGAGAGCGTGTTGGTTTTGCTATGCACAGCCTGAACTTAACCGCCAACCAGGCACAATATCAAGCTCCTCTCCTTCGATCACCGCCAGCACCATTTCGTACACGCCGCGGACCTAAACTCGACTACAACAATCATCCAAAGGAAAAATAACATGAGAACTACGATCATTCGGAAGCTGACCCTCGCGCGCTCGGCTATGTTGTTACTGGGTCTCACGAGCCTCAGTTTGGCAGCGCGGTCTTTGGCGCAAGATGTGGATGTCAATCCAAAGAACGTCACGCTCGGCAAAGCCGAATACTGCCCTTACCTCGACCATGCTTACCCTGATCGCGTATACTTTGGGGACACACATCTGCACACGTCCTACTCGACTGATGCGGGCATGATCGGTTGCACGCTCGGTCCGGATGAGGCTTACCGATTCGCACGGGGCGAAGAGGTCACCTCGAGCACGGGCGTCCGCGCGCGCCTACAGCGCCCGCTGGATTTCCTGGTTGTGTCCGACCACTCCGAGAATCTCGGCCTTGCTCCAATGATCGCCGAATCGAATCCTGATCTGCTCAAGACGGAGTGGGGGCGCATGGTTCATGATCTTGTGAAGAGTGGCAAGGGAGGACTGGCATATAACACATGGGGTGAAGCACTGCTCAAGCGGCAAGACCCCTTGAAGGGTAACGATGCCGTCACACGCGCGATGTGGGAGCGCATCACGACTTCCGCCGAAAAATATAACGAGCCGGGCAAGTTCACGGCCTTCATCGGCTTTGAGTGGACCTCCGCCCCTAACGGAAACAATCTCCACCGCAACGTCATCTTTCGCGACGGTAAGGCTAAGGCGGATCAGATCATACCGATCTCGCAGTATGACACTCAGGACGCCGAGGAATTGTGGAAATGGATGAATGCCTATGAGCAGAAGACCGGCGGCCGCCTCTTAGCTATCCCACACAACGGCAATCTCTCCTGTGGCATGATGTTCGACGATGTTACCTTGACTACTAAAAAGCCGCTCGACCGCAACTACGCGCTACAGCGGATGCACTGGGAGCCGATCTACGAAGTGACACAAATGAAGGGCGACGGCGAGACACACCCAGCGGTTTCGCCCGGCGATGAGTTCGCCAATTTCGAAACCTGGGACAAAGGTGGCTTTGGGAGTACCGTCCACACACGAGACATGCTCCCGCGCGAGTACGCCCGCGAGGCGCTCAAGCGCGGTCTGAAGTATGAGGAGAAAATTGGGGCGAACCCATTCAAGTTCGGGATGATCGGTTCGACCGATTCGCACACTGCGCTTTCGACTGCGACCGAGGACAACTTCTTTGGCAAAGTTACGCCTCTTGAGCCTTCCGCCAGGCCCGACCGCTTCGACGAGATCATCACCGGTCGCCTTTCAAAGGATCCGTCGCAGCGGCAATATGCCTGGCAGACGAGCGCCTCCGGCATTGCCGCGGTTTGGGCGACGGACAACACCCGCGAGGCATTGTGGGATGCCATGTCGCGCAAGGAAGTCTATGCCACCACCGGCACACGGCTGATCGTGCGCATTTTCGCCGGCTGGGATTTCGTCCCTGATGACGCGGAGCGGCACGACTTTGCCAAATACGGTTACCAGAAAGGAGTGCCGATGGGCGGCGACCTCACCGCTGCACCGGAAGGTAAAGCTCCAACTTTCTTGATCCGCGCGCTGCGAGACGTTGATGGCGCAAACCTCGACCGCGTGCAGGTCATCAAGGGTTGGCTCGATACCAAAAGCGAAACGCATGAACAGATCTGGGACGTGGCCGTGTCCGGGGACCGCAAGATCGAAGCAGATGGCCGTTGTAAGACGCCTATCGGTAATACGGTGAACGTCGCAGATGCCAGCTACCAAAACACCATCGGCTCGCCCATGTTACTGGGCTACTGGAAGGATCCGAACTTCAACGGCGCGCCTTCTACTACGTACGGGTGATCGAGATTCCCACGCCACGTTGGACGACATACGACGCAAAAATCTTCGGCACGAAGCCACCCGCAAATTGTCCAACCTCAATCCAGGATCGCGCCTACACATCGCCCATTTGGTACACACGCGCTAAATCATAATTCCGCTTATGAAAAAACTTATTCGCGAACCATTCATTCACTTCCTTCTTCTCGGGGCGGCTATTTTTCTGGCAAATCATTTTCTTTCTGCGCGCGCCGATAATCAGCCGGGCAAGATTGTCATTACCCAAGGCGACATCACATCGATAGTGATCGGCTTCTCGCGCACCTGGCAGCGCCCACCCACACGTGAAGAGCTGGACGGCTTGATCCGCGATCGCGTGCGCGAAGAAGTCTATTACCGGGAAGCAATGGCAATGGGTTTGGATCGGGACGACCCAGTTATCCGGCGCCGGCTGCAACAAAAGCTGCAATTTGTTACTGACGATGTCGCAGCGGCGCCTGAGCCCACAGACGCTGAGTTGACAGAGTATTTGAAAGCACATGCCAAAGGTTTCCGCGCGGATCGTAAGTTTACCTTCAGCCAGGTGTATCTCGATCCGAGTAAGCACGGCGATCATCTTGCCCAGGATGCGAATGAACTCCTGATTCAGTTGCAACAGCAAAGACGCGATGTCGACCTTTCCTCCTTAGGCGACGCCTTTCTATTGGAGCACCGGTTCGAAGCGGCGCCGACCACCGAGATCGCAAAACAGTTTGGCGATAAGTTCGTGGCGGAACTGGCCGACGTTCCAATCGGACAATGGTTCGGTCCGGTCGAATCCGGTTATGGCAAGCATCTGGTCCTTGCCGAAAACCGTACCGAGGGGCGTCTGCCTGAGTTAGCTGAAGTTCATGACGCTGTTCTGCGCGACTGGACCAATGCTCGCCGGCTGGAATCGAACGAGAAGTTTTTCCAAAGCCTGATCAAGCACTACCAGGTAGTGGTCGAAACATTTGATCCGGCGAAAGCTGACCAAAAAGTCGCAAACGCAAAATGAATTTGAAATCGTTGGAGTGCCCTCACCCTCACCCTCTCCCCGAGGGAGAAGGAATATTCGCTGCAACTGGCCGATGGGAACGCATCCAGCTGTCGAGCACCTCTTCCAAGACCGGCGAGGCCGAAGTGACATCCGAAGCTTCAAGAGCCTCGCGTAGCTGTTCCCTCTCCCCGTGGGAGAGGGTGAGGGCGAGATTTCCGTTACTAATCGCTTTTCTTTTGTTCGTGACTTCGTTCTGCGCTTCGGCGCACGAAGTCCGCCCAGCGTATCTCGAACTGCGCCAGACGGCGACCGACAACTACGATGTTCTGTGGAAGGTGCCGGCGCGTGGCGACAATATGCGGCTTGGCATCTACGTGCAGTTCCCACCCGGGACAAGTAACGTTACTACGCCACGAACCTTATTTGCTAACGACGCCTCGACTGAACGGTGGAGCATAAAACGACCAGGTGGCCTAACCGGTGACGAGGTTCACATTACCGGTCTCGAGGCGACGATGACCGACGTGTTGGTGCGGATCGAGAATCTCGATGGCACAACTCAGGTAACTCGTGTTACTCCATCATCGCCGTCGTTTGTTGTAGCAGCTGCGCCCGGTGCGTTAGAAGTGTGCCGCACTTACCTCGTGCTCGGGGTCGAGCACATTCTATTCGGCATCGATCATCTGTTGTTTGTGCTAGCTTTGCTTGTTCTGGTAAAGGGATGGCGAAAGCTTGTCGGAACCATCACTGCGTTCACGATCGCGCACAGTATCACACTAGCGGCCGCCACATTGGGATTCGTGCACGTCCCAAGCAAGCCGGTCGAGGCGACGATTGCTCTTAGTATCGTCTTTGTCGCTTGCGAGATTGTTCATCGGCGCCAGGGACGATCCGGTCTCACGGAAATGTGGCCGTGGGTAATCGCGTTTAGCTTTGGTCTTTTGCACGGGCTCGGCTTCGCGGGGGCGTTGCGCGAAGTTGGCCTCCCGCAAAACGCGATTCCGCTCGCGCTTTTTTTCTTCAACGTCGGCGTGGAAGTGGGACAACTCCTCTTTATTGGCTTAGTCATGGCGGTAATCACGCTGGCAGTTCACGCCGCCAGGAAATTCAGTCGACGGAACGTCGCGCCGCAAACTTCCTTTGCTTGGTGTGAAAACATTTCGGCTTACGCCATCGGCGGCGTCGCGGCCTTTTGGCTGATTGAACGAACCCTCACTTTTATTGCATGAATAAGCGCCTGACACGTGCTTTGATTTCATTCTGTCCAAATCTGAAAATGCAGCGTCCCGCAATCTTCCTTTTCGCAGCACTCTTAATATCCAGGCCGGCATTCTGTGGCACGACGGAGTTTGAGCCCACTGTTCCGAAAACGAAGCCCGCGCCGGGCAAAGCACCTAAGGGCATGGTCTGGATTCCAGGCGGTGAGTTCTCGATGGGCGCCGCTGTAAACGGTGAAGGCGGCCATGAAATGCCTATGGCGTCGAACGACGCAGGTCCGATTCATCGCGTTCGCGTGGATGGTTTCTGGATGGATGCAACGGCAGTGACGAACGGGCAGTTTGAGAAGTTTGTTAAGGCGACCGGCTACGTTACGATCGCGGAACGGACGCCCACCCAGGAAGAATTTCCGACTGCGCCTGCTGAAAACCTTGTAGCAGGCGGAGTTGTTTTCGCGCCGACCGATCAGGAGGTCCCGCTCAACGATCATTATCAATGGTGGAGCTACGTCAAAGGTGCGAACTGGCGGCATCCGCTCGGGCCGGAAAGCGATATCAAAGGGAAAGAGAATTACCCCGTGTTGCAGATCGCTTATCCTGACGCGGAAGCTTACGCGAAATGGGCGGGCAAACGTCTGCCGACTGAAGCCGAATTTGAATTTGCCGCGCGCGGCGGGTTGTCCGGAAAGACATACGTGTGGGGCGATGAATTTCGGCCCAATGGGAAATGGATGGCCAACACTTGGCAGGGAAAATTCCCAGTGAAGGATGCTGGTGAAGATGGTTATGCAGGCATTGCGCCGGTGAAATCGTTTTCGCCGAATGGTTACGGACTTTACGACATGGCCGGCAACGTGTGGGAATGGTGCAGCGATTGGTATCGCCCGGATTATTATCAGACGCTTATCGACAAAGGCGGCGTTGCGAAAAACCCGCAAGGCCCCGATTCACCATTTGATCCAGCTGAGCCGAATGAGAAAAAACGCGTCCATCGCGGTGGCTCATTTCTTTGTAACGACCAATACTGCTCGCGCTACATCGTTGGTACACGCGGCAAAGGCGAGGTTAACACCGGCACGAATCATCTGGGCTTCCGTTGTGTGAAATCACCGCGAAGCAGCGACAATTCCGTAGCCCGAAGTAAATAAGAGCGCGCCTTTATCCGCCAGGTTCCGCGGCGACGATCGTAATGTCGCCCGATGTTACGCGCACTGTAACGTCGGAGCGCCTGCCGGCACCGACAGATAGGTCTATCTTGCGTGAAGACTGGTCGTTGAGTTCGACCATCGTCTCGAGGTTGTTCGTGATTTTTCCGTTTAATGTTTCGGCGTGCACGCGCAATGCAGCGCCGCGCGCAATGGAAAGACGCGCGTTTCCGTTCAAAATCTGGGCGTCAGCCGAGAAGTATGGTGCTTCACATCGCCCATAGACGAGATCGAGCCCACCACTTGCAACCGCCACTTTAAGATTGCCGCAGCAATCTCGGATCTCGAGCTGGCCGTTCACCACGTTGGCCCGCACGTCTGCACTCTGGATTCCCTCAACCGACGCTTTGCCATCATCCAAATCAAGGCGGGCTATTCTTGCGGTTCGCGGAACGGATAAGGTGTAGTCGACCGCAGTCGTGCCGGCGTAGAACGGCATGTTCTTTTGCCGCAGGAACGCGGTCTTGATTAGGACGTCGCCAGGTTCCGCCGTCACATCCACGGTGATGTTCTTCAGTTGAGCGGCACTAGAGGCCGATTTGACCGCGTGCATCCGCACCTCCGATACATCCGCCCCGCGGATCGCGACCGATCCTCGCGGGTTCGTAATCCGCAAGCTGGCGTCGGCGTTCACCTTATAGGTTTGCTCGATCACCTCATCGGCCGGGCGCTCGCTTCCTTTCTTCGAATTACAACCAGCCAAAAAGAAAACTGACACCAGAACGGTCGTGGCCGCCGGGACCGCAATTCGAATTATCGTATACATTCGGGTTCCTATGATGTGACAACAGTATTGCTCAAAAGCCTTGTCGCCCGTCGGCCTTTAGTCGTAGTACAAACCGATGCCAGCAATTGGAAAACCGCGGTTTTAGTGTGCAGGATCGATTTGTGCCGGGGCCGCTCAAGTAAACCGCAGCTTCTCAGGGGCGGAAATCCCAGGAACGTCTAGTTATTAGCGACGACAGGTTTTCATGTTTAGAGCACTCGCCATTTCAGTTCGCGCGAATCTCTTGCGGTTTCCCACAGACGGATTCCACCGGGGAGCGCGTTTTCATTTCGCCCACGCTCGATTCCCTTTGGCAATCGACGAAATCGGTGCACGAGACCGCCGCCGAGGATAACATAATCTGCGATGAACGACTTTTTTAATTGTGTGACTGCGTAAGCAACTTCTCGTTTCCATTTTTTCTCCCCCAAGAGCTCCAGCCCTGGAATGCCGAGATGATTTTCAATAATTTGACCATCTGGGTACGGCAGATCGCCGAGCTCGAGCGGCATAAGAGTCTTGTCCCACACCAGTGCGGAGCCCAAGCCGGTGCCAAGTCCCAGAAAAAGCATTCGCCCGCCATGGTAACTGCCGAGCGCTTGCATCGCTGCGTCGTTGACCACGCGCACGGGTATTCCGAGCGCCCTCGCAAAATTGAAACGGACCCAGCCTTTGCCCAAATGTTTGGGGTCCCTTATGATTCGGCCGCTTCGCACCGGCGCGGGGAAACCAATCGATGCGACATCAAAATTCCAGCCGCGCACGTTCTGCTTGAATCTGTCAACGAACTCGGCCGGACCCATTCGCGGACCCGAAACGAATTCGCGCTCGACGCGGCGCGACATAAGCAGTTTCACGTACGTGCCGCCGATATCGACGACCAGAATTTTTCTCTCCATGAGCGACGGCCCCGAAATGGATTCGGGATGAAGCTAGTGGTCCCGCCGGACGGAGCCGCGAAGACGCTGAAAGAAGCTTTGCGGTTCTGGTTTTGCCGGTGTGCTGGCAGGCCAGCATTCCACTATTTCAAGTGCGAGAAATCGGAAAAGCAGTTGCCTGGCAGTTTTCAAATCGAGCCGCAGATTCTTGGCAATTTGTTGCACCGAGCGGGCACCATTGAATTGGGACCCGAATTGGGCCTCATCTGAAGTCAGCTTTAACCTCTGGACCCGCTCGAAACCGTCTCTCGTGTAGGCGGGAATCGATGTCGGGTCAAAACTTGCAGGTTGCTCCGGATTCTCAACAAGACGCAAAGTTTCCAGCGCCCAGTCCCTCACGTTTGGCTCCCCAGGAATATCTCCGACATCGCTTAACAAATCGGCATTCTTTTCAAACATGATCCAGACGCGTGGCGCGGTCCAAAGCTCGGAGAAAAGCTTTTGCCCATAATGATGCATCAACTCCAATGCTGGCTGGCGAGCGATCGATTCGTCGCGGGCAAGAGTCAGAAGAAACGGAGTCCCTGTTTCCCTTTGTTGATTGCGCGCTCTGTCAACAACCACCACGTCCGTATCGGCGAGGGGGGGCGGCGTCTCAGAACAATAAAGATCTGGGTCTCGCGTAGTTACGAAAACAATCTCGCCGTCCCGCGCCAGAAGCTCGATCGCCTCCTGTTCCCAAAATGCTCGCATTACGCCGGTAAGCCTCTCATTTGCTATTGCCCGCAATGCACGGCTCAACGGAAACAGAGTCGTGTGACCGCAAAAATAAACATCAGCCGTGCCCGGCTCCTTTCTAGGAATAACTTCAGTGTCCGTAGCCTCGGCCGCAGGTTGGGACCAATCCGGAGCTGTTTCCGACGCGCGCCACCATTCGTCGGACTGAGCACTCTCCACATTCTCACCAGCTTCCGGCGTGGGTTCTTCCTCTTGCGGAACAGGTGCACTGTCGGTTTGGTCCCGCACTTCGCTATCCGAAGATTCCATTTGAGCTTCTATTGACTTGGGTTGGCCGCGTGATTCCGGCATAATGTTCCTGTGTCGTATAAGCAAATCCCATATGAAGGCTCTATCAAGAACCCAATCTTCGCAACGGGGAACTCTCGTCCGCCATCGAGAACCGCCGTGCCAGGTCGCGCCGGCTGATTTTTCCGCGCTCATTCATCGGAATTGTGTCCACGACAAAAATCCGCTTCGGTACTTGCCAGGTGCTTAACGCAGCCCGGCAACATCGCAGGAGATCACCTTCCGTTATCTTCGACGACACTACCACACATGCCGCCACTTCTTCATTGCGCAATCCCGCGCCTACCGGACGGCCGAATACAACTGCCTGTCGCACACCGTTAAAGCGCAGCAAGTGCGCTTCTACTTCTGCCGGATTCACCTTTTTCCCCGCAACGTTAATCACATCCGAAATCCGGCCGACGATCCTGAACCCCGAATCGTCTCGCGCCAACAGATCATCGGGCACAAAAATTCCATTACCCAGCTTTTCCTCGTCCGGCTCGGGGAAATAACTATCGGCGACGGCGGCGCTGCGCACTTGAATCTGGCTCGCACGGGCGTTTGGGTTGAGCAGTTCAATGCTGATGCCTTTCATCGGCTGCCCGACAAAGCCTTCCTCCTTATTCGTAGTTTCGCGCTCGTAGCAGATCCCGCCGCATTCCGACGCACCGTAAAATGAGTGGATCGTCAGGTTGAACTTTTCCCGGAATTTCTTCGAGACCGCACGCTGGAGTGGCGCACCTGCAGAAATGCAGAGCCGTAACTTCGGCAGCAAAGGAACGTGTTCCATTTCGTAGAATGCCTGATAGAAAACCGGCATTCCGGGAAAAACTGTGGCATTGCTGTGGACAAGATCGGAGAGGATCGCACGCGGTGTTCTGTCGCGGCTCACGACCATCGGTACACCGCGTGCAATCAGTGGCGTGAGCAAATTGCTGAACCCATAGGAATGCGAGATCGGGATCACGCCAAAATTCAGATCGGTATCGCTAATACCCATCGTATCGCAAATCTGATTGCAATCGGCCAGTAGCTGATGACTGCGAAACCGAATTGCACGCGGCGCGGCCGTCGTGCCAGAGGTAAGCTTGAGAAGCGATGGCGAATGCTCGCCCCATGGTGTTGTAGCGTCGGCTGTCCCCAGCCGAAATATCCGCGGGGGCTCTCCGCTGAGGACAGCGGACACTACAGCGCTAGCTTTGCAGAGCTCTACAGCCGCATCGCGCTGCTGGTCGTTCATCGATTGTTCCAGTGGGAGAACAACCAGGTGTCTGCGCAGACACGCAATCAAGATCGAAGGCCAGTCTTCGTGGTTTCCGATCTGAATAGCGATGACACTGCCGGGCGAGAACATCTCAACATTGGACTCGAAGTCCGAGGCGCGTTTTTCTACATCGGCAAATTTCCGGAGAACCTCGCCGCACGTGTTTACGATGGCAGGCCGATCTTTTGCGCGGCGCAGAGTTTGTCGCCAAGCATTGAGCAATGGGTCGGTCGATTTCATACCTTGCGCTGGTGGCTTGGCGCGATTAAGTTCCGCACTCCGTTTCGAAGATGAAAGCCGGCATCCATCCAGAATATCACGAAACCGATATCGTCTGCGCGTGCGGCGCGGTCTATCACACCCGCTCCACTCGTCGCGATATTAAGATCGGTATTTGTGCCGGTTGCCATCCATTTTTCACAGGCGAACAGAAGTTTGTGGATACCGCCGGGCGCGTGGAAAAGTTTGCTCGCCGTTACGGTAGCACCAAAGCCGCCCGCGCTGAGAAAAAAGCTTAGCTGGCTGTAGAGGCGTTTGCCGCAGCGAACGCCTTCTCGAGCGGCTGACACAGCCGCCACTGCACTTCATGGACTTGAATTCCCTTATTCAACTCAAACGCAAACGCTTCGAACAACTGGAGCACGATATTGCCGGCCCGGCGCTTTTTTCCAATCGACGACGTGCGAGCGAAATGATGCGCGAGCACGCGAACATCAAGCAAGTGCTGGCGAAGTGGGACGAACTCGAAGTTGCGCGCAAGCAGTTGGACGACAATCGCGAGCTCGCGACGTCACGCGACGTGGAGATCGCAGCCATGGCTGACGATGAGATTCCGGAGCTCGAAAAACGAGTGGCCGATCTGGAACGAGATGTTCAGATCGCCCTGCTGCCATCGGATGAAAATGAAGAGCGCGATGCCATCGTGGAAATTCGTGCTGGAACAGGCGGCAGCGAAGCCGCCATTTTCGCTGCCGATCTTTATCGCATGTATCATCACTACGCAGAGTCCGCCGGCCTAAAAACGGAAGACCTCGAATCGAGTCCGTCGGAACTTGGCGGCCTGAAAGAAGCAATCTTCCGAGTTTCTGGCGAATCTGTCTTCCGAAAACTGCGTTACGAAAGCGGCGTTCATCGTGTGCAACGCGTGCCTGCGACGGAAGCGCAAGGTCGTATCCATACATCAACGGCCACAGTGGCGGTGTTGCCGGAGGCGGAAGACGTCGACGTTGAATTAAAGCCGGAAGATTTGCGAATCGAAGTTTCACGCGCCGGAGGTCCGGGCGGGCAGGGCGTCAACACGACCGACTCAGCCGTGCAGGTCCTGCACATTCCGACGGGTATGATGGTGCGCTGTCAGGACGGCCGCAGCCAGATCAAAAACAAAGAAAGAGCGATATCGATCTTGCGAGCGCGGTTGCTGGAGCGAAACCAGCGCGAAGAGGCGGAGAAATACAGCGCGCAACGCCGGGGCCAAATCGGCACGGGTGGACGCGAAGAAAAAATTCGCACCTACAATTTTCCGCAGAACCGCATCACGGATCACCGCATCGGCCTGACGCTTCATAATCTGGATCGCATGATCGACGGCGATCTGGACGAGTTGATCGGCGCGCTGCAAGCCGCCGATGTGGCGGAACGTCTGAGGGAATCAACGGTCGTTGCGTAACGGACTCAGTCTGCCTGTATCTTGCTACATGACCGTGCTCGAAGTGCTGCAAGCGACAACTGCGTATTTCAAGAAGCACAACATCGAGAGTCCGCGGCTGAATGCCGAGCACTTGCTCGCGCACTTGCTCGGGCGAAACCGCATTGAGCTGTATCTGGAATTTGAGCGCGTGCTGACTGAATCGGAGCTCGCGCCTTTGCGCGATCTGGTGAAGCGCCGCGGCGAAGGCGAGCCGCTTCAGCATGTCCTCGGCACGGTGGAATTTTGCGGCCACGTTTTTCTCTGCGAGAAACGTGCGATGGTACCCCGGCCGGAAACCGAAGAACTCGTCGAATTTTTAGTATCCAAAATCCAAAATCCAAAATCCAAAATCGTAGATGTGGGGACAGGCAGCGGAGTTATTGCGCTCACTCTAGCAATGAAATTTCCCGAGGCAGAGATTCTCGCTGTGGACATTTCGGACGATGCGCTCGCGCTCGCACAAGAGAATGCCGCCAGGGTAAAGCTGGCGGACCGCGTCCGCTTTCTGAAAAGCAATCTGCTGGAAAATGTGGACGGAACTTTCGATCTCGTTGTCGCGAATCTTCCTTACATCTCGATCCAAGACCGCCACACTCTTTCCCGCGAAGTTTTGCACGACCCGGAGGTCGCGCTTTTTGCCAGCGAGCGAGGCGATGAGTTGGTGCGCGAATTGATTGCGCAGGCGCCGTCGCAGCTCCGCCCGGGTGGAATGCTGGCCTTGGAAATAGGAATCGGCCAGTGCGAGGCGCTTCTTTCGGCATTGGCGGAAAAAAATTATCGCGACATTTCTTTTAAAAACGATTACTCAGGTGTAAAACGTTTCCTGTTCGCGAGGTATGGATAAGATTCTCGTTCACGGCGGCCATCCACTTTCCGGCTCCATCAAGGTCAGCGGCTCGAAGAATTCTTCGCTGCCAATTCTCGCCGCCACGTTGCTTACCCGCGAACCTTGCATCGTTCATCGCGTGCCTGACCTAAGCGACACGCATTACATGCTGCAAATTTTGATCCATCTCGGCGCGCAAGTGGAACGCGCCAGCGGAACAGTCACGACGGCGGCCGAGAACGTGCAATCGGTCGCGCCTTACGATGTCGTGCGCAAAATGCGCGCTTCGGTTTGCGTGCTCGGGCCGCTGCTTGGCCGTTGTAAAGAAGCGACCGTATCGATGCCGGGCGGATGCGTGATTGGCGATCGGCCAATCGATTTGCATCTGAAAGGATTCGAGGCGCTGGGTGCCGCCGTGCGCGTGGAAGGCGGCAATATAAAAGTTTTTGCCCCGAAATTGCGCGGCGCGGTGGTTAACTTACGCGGGAAATTTGGGCCCACCGTTCTCGGCACCGATAACATCATGATGGCGGCGGTGCTGGCGGAGGGAACAACCGTGATCGAAGGCGCGGCGCAGGAACCGGAAGTTGTCGATCTTGCGAATTTCTTAAACAAAATGGGCGCCAAAATCGAAGGCGCGGGCACGCGCCGTTTGATCATCGAAGGCGTAAAAGAATTGCACGGCGTCGAGCACGATATCATTCCCGATCGGATTGAAGCCGGAACATTTCTGGTGGCGGGCGCAATTGCCGGTAAGGAAGTAACCGTCAAGCGCGTAAATCCAGAGCATGTTCGCGCGGTCACCGACGCGCTGGCGCGATGCGGCCTTCCAATCGACGTAAAAGATGATGCGATTTCGATCTTGCCGAACGGAGATGCCAGTGCGCTGGAGCTAACGACGGAGCCGTATCCAGGTTTTCCCACCGACATGCAGGCGCAAATGTGCGCGCTACTCTCGACGACAGACGGCATCAGTGTCATCACAGAGAACATTTTTCCGCAACGCTACATGCATGTCGCTGAGTTAAAGCGGATGGGCGCACATGTCGATCTTGAAGGCGCGACTGCGGTGATCCAGGGCG
>QHNR01000101.1 GCA_003218475.1 Verrucomicrobiota bacterium
GGGAGGTTTTCTTTTCTCCAACTCCATAGTTTCATAGACCAATCATCTTCATTGCCGGTTTGCCTTGGCAAGGTCGCAATCTTTTATCTCTAAAGAGGTAGCGGGCACCAACTCTTACGTGGCACCGAAAAATCCCACGCTTGCGCAATAGCGATCAGCTTGTGGGGACGAGTAGTTTCCGACGATGAACGAAACCGATACTGGGCTTAACAGATACCTGCGAGAAATCGGGCGGTTTCCGCTTTTGACTCCGCAAGAAGAGATCGAGCTCGCAAAGAAAATCAAAAAGGGAGATACGGCGGCCCGCGAGCGGATGATTACCGCAAATTTACGGCTCGTTGTCACCATCGTGCGCGATTACGCCAATCTCGGTTTGCCACTGCTCGACCTGATCGCCGAGGGGAACATTGGATTAACCAAAGCAGTTGAGCGCTTCGAACCGACCAAAGGCGCGAAGCTGAGCACATATGCGATGTGGTGGATCAAACAATCGATTAAGCGCGCCTTGGCCAACCAAAGCAAGACGATCCGAGTTCCGGTGCATCTCGCCGACAAGATCGCAAAGGTACGCCGCGTCTCACTCCAGATGAGCGACGAGCTCGGCCGCGAGCCGACGGACGACGAACTTGGTCAGGAAATTGGCATCGACAGCGATAAAATTACGCGACTAAAGAGTGTCGGTATCCGCCCGGCTTCGCTCGACGCCCCGATTGCGGACAATGACTCCACGGAGTTTTCCGAGGTGATCGGTGACGACGAAGCGCAAACCCCGTTTGAATTGTTGCGCGACAAGAATCTGCTCGGCGAAGTGGACGGACTCCTTGAAGTGCTCGATCCCCGAGAGAAAAAAATCATTTCGCAGCGCTTTGGCTTGGACGGTGGAAAGCCGAAGACGCTGGAAGATGTCGGTAAGGACTTTGGCATTACGCGAGAGCGTATTCGCCAACTACAGAACATTGCTTTAGCGAAGTTGCACCGCGCACTCATTAAGAGAGAGGAGATTCTGGAACCAGAGTTGCTGGCGGCAGCTTAAGAAAAATAAAATCACTCATGGAAACACATGGCCCTTTGGTGACTAACACAGTTCTTTGGCTGACTATGCTCAGCCCATTAATTGGCTTAGTTGTCGCATTTTTGGGTGCGTGGCTTTTCGGTCAGCTGAACGTGTAGGAACATTGTGCAGCGCCGCGCGTAGCAAGAAAAGCGTGCGCGATTATCTGATTCACTACTCGCGATTTCAAACATGAACCTCCAACTCGAAAACAAACTCGCCCTTGTCACCGGTTCCACTGCGGGAATCGGTTTAGCCATTGCCAAAGCGCTCGCCGCCGAAGGCGCTCCCGTGATCGTCGCCGGCCCGCTCCCATCGGCTACGACCGGCGCGGCTTTGCGCGCCGATGGCGGTGTGGTGCGCTCGGTTCTTTGAGTCGAATCTTGGTTTGCGCTTTACGCGCTGCGACCAAAACGATAGCACTCGACTTGGCCGCCCCTGCGGCAGAGCCGGTGGCGGTGACGGCTTGGAAAGGAAAGATCAACAGTCGATGATCGGCGAAGGCATTCAGAGTACGAATCAGCGGAAGCACTCCTACGTGCGCGATAACGTTGAAGTGGGATTTTTTACCGATCCGACTGTTTGCATTGGATGTAAAGCTTGCGAAGTCGCGTGCAAAGAATGGAACCAGGTGCCGGATGACGGCTATGTTTGGTTAGGAAATTCTTACGACAACACCGGCCATCTCGGCGCATCGACCTGGCGCCATGTAATGTTTCTGGAACAGGACCGCGCGAAAGGAAATCAAATCGCGGGCCCGATGGGTTTGCTCAATCCGCAATCAGACCTGTCCGCCGTAGCCTCGGCGGAGGCGGAAGATCCATTCCGCTGGGTGTTCTTGTCCGACGTTTGCAAACATTGCGAGGAAGCCGGTTGTCTTGAAGCGTGTCCAACCGGATCGATCGTGCGCACGGAAGTTGGCTCAGTGCTGGTGCAGGACGATGTTTGCAACGGCTGTGGCTATTGCGTGGTGTCGTGCCCCTTCGGCGTGATTGATCGCCGACCGCAACCGCTGCCAGACGCAGGCGGTGCATTCAAATGCACGTTCTGTTACGATCGACAAAAGAGCGGACTCGTTCCGGCCTGCGCAAAAGTTTGTCCAACTGAATCGATTGTGTTTGGCCGACTCGACGATTTACGCGCACGTGGAGCGGACCGCGTGCGGCAACTACAACAAAGCGGTTACAACGACGCACAACTTTACGATCCGACGGAAACAACTGTACGCGGCATTCACGCGTTCTTTTTGATTCTTGGCGAACCGGAAGCCTACGGGCTTCCACCGAAACCGCAGATTCCAACGATTTACCTGAAGTCGGCGTGGACTTCTGCATTCGCGACGGCAATTGCATCAATCATCGCAACGCTCCTGGCGTTCGCGTTTTTCTCATGACACCCAATTCGCCATCCGAAAAGCGCCTCGACGAATTGCGCGAGGAGGCGTGGAAGGAGGGCGTCGTTGCCGGCAAAGGCGTGGACGTTGCCGGTGGCCCGATTCCGCGCAAACCCGGCTACTACGGTCAGGCCGTGGTGAAACCGCCGGTTTGGACCTGGGAAGTCCCGTTTTATTTTTTCTTCGGTGGAATGGCGGGAATGTCGGCCGTAATCGCAACTGGCGCCTCTATCTTTCATCATCTCGATCTTGCGCGCACAGCCATGTGGATCGCGTCCATAGCTGGGGCAATTCTTTCGCCAATTCTGCTGATCATGGACCTTGGCCGTCCGCGTCTCTTCCTTAACATGCTGCGCGTCTTCAAACACAGATCGGCCATGTCCATGGGTGCATGGATTCTCACCGCATTCGGCGCGTGCGCCGTTCCGGGTTTGATCGCGCTGGAACTAAATGCGCATCAGATCTTCCCTGGGACACTCGATCAACTTTTGCGTGTCGCTGCCGGCATCTTTATTTGTGGTGCGGCGATCTTCGGAACTCTGCTCGCGACTTACACTGGCGTGCTGATCGGCGCTACCGCGATTCCAGCGTGGTTTTTGCATCGCACGCAGCTGCCGATTCATTTTGGCACCGCAGGATTAGGATGCGCCGCTGCTCTGTTGGAATTGCTCGGGCACCGAATCGCTGCGCTTAACTTCCTCGGGTTCTATGCAGCCGGGGTTGAGACCGCGCTGTTGATCTGGCTCAGTGTCGATAAGCACGGCGCCGCTGATCGCGCGATCCACGAGCATCGCTCGGGTTGGCTAATTCGGATCGGCGAAGTCTTGAACGGCCCGCTCGCGCTGATCCTGCGGTTTTTCGGATTGGTTCCATTGGCAGCAATTTCATTTCTAATCGGCGCGCTTGTCAGTCGCTTCGGCTGGATCGCCGTAGGCAGAGTTTCCGGCTCCGATCCGGAAGCCGTCTTTGCCGCGGAACGCTACTAGTCTGGGGAGCGCACGCGTCTCGCGCGCCAACGCCAGTCCAGCTCGGACCAATGGCGCCCTCGCCATCGCGAATTTTTTTGCGCTTTCACTCCCGCAGCGGAGGGAGCCAATAACACCTCTTTCGAGGGAGGAAACAAAAGTGGCGCGACGCCGATGCGATTGTTAGATTCCTGGCATGCGCACGCGCGCAAGAACGCTTTTTGGAGTGCGGCGACGTGTCGCCGCTTTTCAAAGCGCGGACATGTCCGCGCACTCCAAATTTCAACGACGTCGTTTGCGCCAGCGACTAAATTGTTATGAAACTTGAAGCCGCGGCAGCAGAGCCGACCGTATTCCAAACGAAAAATCGATCCGGTGGTACAACGGGCAAACTCAGTCCGCGAGCCGAGCCTTGTCAGGTAGCCAGTGATGGCGAAAGCGCAGCAAAATACCTGTTTAAGTTATCCCAGGATGTGATCCTCTCCCTCGATCGCAGCGGGAACATTCTTTGCATCAATCAGCGCGGCGTTCAATTGAGCGGCTATTCGGAATCGGAATTACACGACGCAAATCTTTTTGAACTTCTCCTTCTTCCCGAGGACCGCCAGGTTGCGCGTGAAGTGCTCGCGGATCTGCTTCAGGGCAAAGCGCGCACGTACGAAGTTCGCTGGAGAACAAGAGATGGAGCGATTGTCCATTTCGATGGCGCTTCTGTTCCACGCGTGTCCAACACTGGCGAGTTTTTGTCCACCCTTTGCACATTGCGGGATGCGACGGAGCGCAAATGCGCGGAGGAGAGACTGCGCAAGAGCGAAGAGAAATATCGGGACCTGATCGAAATTTCACCCGATGCGATCTACGTCGTCGATGCCATTGGCATTTGTGTTTTGGGGAACCGCGCGGGCGCTCAGCTTGCTGGAATTCCCCAGGATAAGCTGGTTGGGGCTCCACTCGCGGACACCTATCTGCCGGAAGAACGCCACATGTTTCGAGAGCGACTCGAGAAATTAAAGACCGGAGGGACTTTGCGCTTCGAGAGGAAATTCGTGCGCAAAAATGGGGAGACCGTCCCGGTGGACGTTTCCGTCTCCGCGATACGCGGCGGATATTTCCAGGCGATCCTGCGCGACATCAGCGAGCGGAAGAAAGCCGAAGCCTTGCTAACTGCAGAGAAACGGATCCTCGAGATGA
>QHNR01000102.1 GCA_003218475.1 Verrucomicrobiota bacterium
AGGGGATTCCGCGCCAAGGATCAACATATGCTCGGCGAGCCAGCCTTGTTTGCGCGCGAGGTACGAACCGATGCGCAAGGCGAGACATTTTTTACTAAGTAAAACGTTGCCGCCGTAACCGGAGCCGACGGAGATGATCGCGTTGTCCTGTGGAAAATGACAGATGAAGCGGCGCTCGGGGCTAATATCCAGCAGCGAATGCGCGCCACGGTTCCACTCAGCGTTTGGATCGTTGCCGAGGCGTTTCACGGCTACTTCGCCCATGCGCGTCATGATCCGCATATTGAGCACAACATATTTTGAATCGGTGATCTCTAAGCCAACTTTGGCCTGGGGTGAATCCGGCGGACCCATGATGTAGGGAATCACAAACATGGTGCGCCCGCGCATCGCGCCTTTCAAAAGACCGCGAAGTTTCGTGTACGTTTCTCCCGGCTCAGACCAATTGTTGGTTGGCCCGGCTTCTTCTTTCGTCGGCGTGCAAACGAACGTGAATTGCTCGACTCGCGCGACATCATTTGGATTGGAGCGATGCAAATACGAATGCGGCACCTTTTCCTGGTTCAGCTCGATCAAAACATTTTGCTTGAGCGATTCAGCGATCAGGAACTCGTTTTCCCGCTCCGAACCATCGCACCAGAAAATATTTTCAGGTTGTGTGATAGCGGCGATTTCGTTGACCCAATCCAGCACGGCTTGATTCGCTGGTTTTGCGTCACCGATCCCATTCGGGGGGAATATGGCTGGCGCGACATTTTTCATATCAGAAGAATGTTCATCTTAACCACGAACCGACGGCTTCGCCACGTTGAATCGATGAAACCGTTGAAGCGTTCCCCAATGTAGCGATGCAGCGATTTAACGATTTAACGAATGATGAATCACGCTTGCGCAGACGCAATGCGCGGCATTAATTGAAAGCATGTTCGGGGTCACCACGTCCGATGATTATCGGCCGGTTGCGTGGATGGGTCGCTATCCGGTCGATGTGACCACAATGCTGGTGGGTTTGCACGTCGCGGCGGCGGTTTTCGCGGCGATTCTGGTGGCAGTCGGAGCCGGCTCCGTTTTGACCTGGCTGCAGTTCGACAGTGCCGCAGTCTGGTATGGCGCTCAGGTCTGGCGCCTTTTCACGTACGCGTTTGTTCATGCGCCCTCGGGGCTGCTTTGGTTCGCGATCGAGATGTACATGCTGTTCGTCTTTGGGCGGGAAGTAGAACGTTTCGTTGGGCGACGCTCTTACATCGCGCTGTATCTCATTTTGCTGATCACGCCTGCAGCGCTGCTCACGATTTGGGGGCTGTGGCAGCGGTCTGTTCTTGCTGGTTCGCCAGCGTTGCATTTTGGAATTTTTGTTGCTTTCGCGACGATCTATCCGCGTGCGGAGTTATTCCTGCGGATCATGGCGAAGTGGGTTGCCCTCATTCTTGCAGCTGTCTACACGTTTCAACTGCTTGCCTACCATGCCTGGAACGACCTGGTCGTCGTCTGGACAAGCATTGGCGCAGCGTTCCTTTTCATTGAATGGAGTGGCGCTGGGCCGGAGTTTGCTTGGTGGAGTGCCTTGAAAACGCGTTTCGAGCCGAAGCCGAAGTATCGGGTTGTACCAAAAATGCGACCGACACGTCCTGCGGAGTCCGACGATGTTTATGCGTCGATCGATCCAATTCTCGATAAAATTTCAAAATTCGGGATTGGAAGTTTAACGGCGAGCGAGCGCCGGCAATTGAATCGCGAGCGCGAGCGGCTGCTAAAGAACGCGGAATGATCCTGTAGCGGCAACCGGGTGGCTGCTGTGTGTCTGGAATCGCAGGCGGCACGCCTGCCTCTACAGTCTTTGGCTTAACTGAGCCGAGCCTCGATGATCTCGCACAAAACGTGGAGCAAAAGCTGGTGCGCTTCTTGAATCCGCGCCGTTGAATCGCTCGCGACCAAAAGATCGACGTCGGCAATTCCAATGGTCGGTCCGCCATCACGACCGAGAAAGGCGATCGTTTTCAACTTGCGCGCTTTCGCTTCTTCCATTGCACGCAGGACATTTCTCGATTTGCCCGAAGTGGTCAGGCAAATGAGCACATCTTCCGGTTGACCAAACGCAGCCACCTGGCGTGCGAAAATTTCATCGAACCCATAATCATTCGCAGCCGCGGTGAGAAGTCCGCCATTGCTCGCAAGACAAATCGCCGGATACGCGCGACGGTCCTTGGCGAAACGCACTACGAGCTCGGTCGCGAAATGCGCCGCATCGGCCGCACTTCCACCATTCCCGCACACGAGCAATTTGTTTCCGGCCCGCAAACATTGCTCGATCAGATCGGCGGCCTTTGCGACTTGCGATTCGAGTTTCTTCAGTGACTCAAGCGTCCGAGTCGAATCGTCAATCGCCCGGTCAAAGATTGAAAAGATTTCATTCATCAAACTGCAACGTTTGCGACAATAAATGGTGCGCGGTAGAGGGTTCGAACCTCTGACCCCTACCGTGTCAAGGTAGTGCTCTACCACTGAGCTAACCGCGCGTGGATAAGACGTGATAAGTGATCGGTGATCAGTGATCCGTCAAGACCACCTTGTGGAGAGCGCGCGGACAACCCGGCGCGCTTACTTGTGTATTTGCATCAGATGGCCGCAGCGACAGCGATATGGTCGTCCATTACCGATCTAAAACACCCATTAGCACTAACGCCCCACAGGGACATGGCAACACGGTGTTGTTTGCTACTCATCACTGGACAAATTGGGGCGTCGCTACGACTATTCGCTTCCCGTGAGCGCACTATTTTTCAAGCGATTCCTGAAGCGTCCATTTCAGATCGCCTCGATTGTCCCCAGCTCGAAAGCGCTGGTGGAACGTGTTGCTAATAAGATGGATTTCAGCCAACGACGGGTGATCGCCGAGTACGGTCCGGGTGAAGGCGTGCACTCTCGCAAGATCGCGCGACGCATGACCGCGGATTCGCATTTGCTGCTTTTTGAGCTCGATGGCGCGTTCGCGCGCGATTTGACGCGGCAATTCGCAGACGATCCGCGCGTACATGTTATTCATGGCGACGCTGCCACGCTACCCAATGAGCTGAGGCGACGCGGGTTCCCCGAGTGCGATTACATCCTTTCGGGCATTCCATTCAGCATTCTTCCGATCGAGAAGAAACGGGCGCTCCTTCAGAAAACCTATGACGCTCTCGCGCCGAACGGCGCTTTCATCATTTACCAGGTAACCAACGAATTGAAGCAGCACGCGACGCTTTTCGAGCATGGCGAATCGGAATACTTCCTGCAAAACATCCCGCCGATGTTTATCACTGTCTTTCACAAGACGCCATCTCCACATCGCCGCGGACGACGCACCGCGAAGCCCAAAAGATTGTCGGGGCTGGTTGGCGTTGGAACAGACAGTTCCGCATGACAGAAAGGCCGACGCGCATCGAAAAAGATTCGATGGGCGAGATGTCGCTTCCGGCGAATGCGCTCCATGGCGCATCCACGCACCGCGCGGTGCTCAATTTTCCGGTGAGTGGCTATCGGTTTTCGCGGCCGTTTATTCGCGCTTTAGGTCTGATCAAGGGGGCAGCT
>QHNR01000103.1 GCA_003218475.1 Verrucomicrobiota bacterium
AAACCAATCGGGTCGCGCGAGCACGTTCACCCGAACGATCACGTCAACATGGGACAATCGAGCAACGACGTGATTCCCTCGGCGATACACATCAGCGCGGCCGAAGAGTTAAAAAATCGTCTGATCCCGGCGCTCGAAAAATTGCACGGCGCTCTCGAAGCCAAAGCGAAAGAATTCTGGAACATCATCAAGATCGGCCGGACACATTTA
>QHNR01000112.1 GCA_003218475.1 Verrucomicrobiota bacterium
TTACGGCTGGTGCTGGAGCTCGATGGGGAGATCATCACCAAGGCCACACCAGACATCGGCTTTCTTCATCGTGGCGACGAGAAGATCGCCGAGAACATGCAATATAATCAGTTTGTCCCATACACGGACCGGCTCGATTACCTTGCGCCACTTTCAAACAACGTGGCCTACGCGCTGGCGGTTGAAAAACTGATGGGCTGGGAAGTTCCACCACGTGGAAAAGCGATTCGCACCATTTGCTGCGAAACATCCCGGATTTCCTCGCATCTGCTGGGTGTTGGCGCGATGGCGCTCGACCTCGGCGCGATGACCGTGTTTCTCTACACTTTTACCGAGCGCGAAAAACTTTATGATCTGTTCGAGTTGCTCACCGGCGCCCGCTTCACCACGTCGTACACTCGAGTGGGTGGACAAATCCGCGATCTGCCCGAGCGCTTCATTCCGCAATTGAAAAAATTCCTCGACGATTTCGGGCCGAGCCTGAACGAGTGCGACAGGCTGCTGACTCGAAACAAAATTTTTGTCGATCGGACCAAAGACGTCGGTGTGATATCGAAGGAGCGCGCGATTGCGTACGCCCTTTCCGGCCCCAACCTGCGCGGAAGCGGGATCGACCACGATTTGCGGCGCAAACACCCGTATCTCGATTACGACAAATATGATTTCGACGTGGTGATCGGCAGTGCGGGCGATTGTTATGATCGTTATCTGGTGCGGATTGAGGAAATGCGCCAGAGCGTGCGGATCCTGCGCCAGGTGATCGATAAGCTTCCCAGCGGACCGATCAACGTCGCAGATTGGAAAAATATGACCCCGCCAAAATCGCGGGTGATGACAAAGATGGAAGAGCTGATCCATCACTTCATCGTCGTGACCGAAGGGCTTGATGCGCCACCCGGCGAAGTCTATTTCGGAGCGGAAAATCCTAAGGGCGAGCTTGGCTTTTACATTAACAGCAAAGGAGGCGGCGTGCCGTATCGGCTGAAAATTCGGGCGCCGTCGTTTGTGAATCTCAGTATTCTGCCGGAGCTTCTACCCGGCTGCATGGTAAGCGATGTGCCTGCGGTGCTGGGCAGTCTGGACTTCGTCATGGGCGAATGCGACAGATAAAGGGCAATGACAAATACCGAATGCCAAATGACGAACGACTGAGAAGTATGAGAACCTGTGCAAAAAACCAAGGCAGCTCCTCGTCATTCGAACTTCGTCATTTCTTCGGCATTCGCCTGCCTCGCCGTAGCCGAGCGAAGGCGGGTCATTGGTCATTCGTCATTTCTTCGGCAACTCGCCTCATGCTTGTGCTTTTCGTCGCGCTGTCCCTCTCTTGCAGCGGGAAGCGTATTACAAAAGCGAACGTGGATCAGGTGACCGAAGGCATGTCGAAAAAACAGGTGGAATCGATTCTGGGCCCGCCTACTTCACTTAGGACCGAGGATCTTGTGATCACGAAAAAGACAACTTACGTTTACCGGCAGGGCAAGGACACAGTCACAATCGTTTTCAAGGACGACAAAGTGCAGTCGAAAGACAGCACGTTGTCCGATTAATCTGCTGTAGCGGATTACTCTCCCAAGTGACACACTCGACGAGCATACGCATTCCCGCCGAGTTGGAGCGGAAAATGGATGAAGCGATCGCACGTTACCCGAGCGATCACCGAAGAAGCGCGGCCATGCCGCTGTTGCATTTGTGGCAGGAACACTTCGGGTTTGTTAGCGAAGAGGCTCTGGTATGGATCGCGGAAAAGCTCTGCTTGCAACCGATCAATATTCTCGAGCTGGTCACCTTCTACCCGATGTTTCGAGATAAGCCAGCGGGCAGAACCCACATCCGCGTCTGCCGCACACTCAGTTGCGCGATGGCTGGAGGCTTTGAGTTGATGGAAAATTTGTTCACAACTCTTGGTATCCAACGCCCGCCTGCCGGCGATGGAATGCACAATCCGATCAGAATCAGCGCCGACGGAGATTACAGCGTCGAGTTTGTCGAGTGCCTGGCAAGCTGCGGCACCGCGCCAGTGTGCATGATTGGCGAACAGTTGTATGAAAACGTCGATGTGAATTTGATTGCCGGCCTGTTGCGAAATCAAACATCAAACATCAAACATCAAACATCCCCTCATCTTCTCGAACGTCGTCTAATTTTCAAAAACATCGGACGTCCGGATTGGACCACGGATATCGACTGTTACCTGCGCGATGGCGGCTATGAACAGTTGAAGCAAGCACTAACGCTGTCGCGCGCTGACATTGTTAACAAAGTCAAAAACTCCGGTCTGCGCGGGCGCGGCGGAGCCGGTTTTTCCTGCGGTCTGAAGTGGAGCTTTATTAAACCGGACGAAAAACGGCCCGTCTATTTGATTTGCAACGCCGATGAATCCGAGCCGGGCACGTTCAAGGATCGCTACATCATTCACGAAGATCCGCACCAACTGCTCGAAGGAATTTTGATTTCCTGTTATGCGCTTAATGCGCGCACAGCATACATCTACATACGAGGCGAATTCCCAGCAGGCGCGAAAATTCTCGGACGTGCCATCGAAGAAGCGCGCACACATAATTTTCTGGGGAAAAACATTCTCGGCTCGGGCTTCGACGCCGAGGTTTACATTCATCGCGGCGCCGGCGCCTACATTTGCGGAGAAGAAACTGGCCTTATCGAATCGCTGGAGGGCAAGCGGGGTTATCCGCGGATTAAGCCACCGTACTTTCCAGCAGTGCTCGGCCTCTACATGTGTCCAACGATCGTCAACAATGTCGAGACGCTCTGCCACATTAGACACATTATTGCGATGGGCGGAGCGGAATATGCGCGCCTTGGCCGGCCTAATAACACCGGCACTCGCATTCTGTGTGTAAGCGGTGACGTGCAGCGGCCAGGATACTTCGAAATTGAGGTCGGCGCGGTGACGATGGGCCAGTTGATTTACGAGATGGCTGGCGGCTTGAGACCAGGGCGAAAGTTGAAGGCCGTCATTCCAGGCGGCAGCTCTGCGAAAGTATTGCGCGCCGATGAGCGATTCAAGCTCAAGCAGAAGCAATCCGACGGATCGACGATCGAACGAGAAATGTCGATTGATGAGATCCCAATGGATTTCGATTCGCTGACTGCTGCCGGATCGATGGCCGGTTCCGGCGGCGTGATCGTGCTGGACGATTCACGCGATATGGTCTGGGTACTGAACAACATCAACAAGTTCTATGCGCACGAGAGCTGTGGCCAATGCACACCCTGCCGGGAAGGCTCACTTTGGATGCAGAAAATCACTGATCGCATGTTACGTGGCGGCGGCGTTGTGGAAGATCCGAAGGCGCTCAAGACCATTGGTGACAACATCGCTGGACGCACCATTTGCGCATTTGGCGAAGCGTGCGCGTGGCCAACGCAAAGCTTTGTTGAGAAATTTCCTGAAGAATTTGCTGCGCGTGCAAAGAAACCGGTGCCCCCACCCCTTCCTCCGGAATACACGCCCGAAGAACTGATCGAAAAAGAAGAAATCCCGACCGTCCCCATGGCCCACGATCCGGGTTGGGAGAAAGCCGGAGCCAAAGGTACGATCTAGATGAAACCTCCTGCTCGTGATCGTGATCGAGACTTTTCGATTGTGAGCAGGAGCACGAGCACGATTACGAAAAGATAAATGGCCGATCAAACTCCATTCCCGCAGTTGCTGAACGTGCAAATTGATGGCGTCTGGCATCAGTTTCCCAAGGGGACGCGCGTGATCGAGGCGTGCGAGCAAGCCGGGAGTTATGTGCCGCGCTATTGTTACCACAAGAAGCTCACCTCGCCGGGGAATTGCCGGATGTGTTTGATTGAAATGGGATTCCCGAGGCTGGGTCCAGATCGCAAGCCTGAACTCGGCACGGACGGCAAACCGATCATCAATTGGATCCCACGTCCGCAAATTTCCTGTGCTCAGGACGTTTCCGAAGGAATGGCTGTTCGCACCAACTCGCCGCTGGTGAAAGAGTGTCAGCGCGGCGTGATGGAATTTCTCCTCATCAATCATCCGCTCGATTGCCCGATTTGCGATCAGGCAGGCGAATGTCGTTTGCAGGAGTTCAGCGTCGATTACGGCGATTCGAAATCACGTTTTCTAGAGAACAAAGTTAAGAAACCGAAAAATGTGCAGATCGGTACGCGGGTCACGCTCGATGACGAACGCTGCATCCTCTGCTCCCGATGCATTCGTTTTTGCCAGGAAATCGCTCATGATGACGTCCTCGGCTTCGTTGACCGCGGCAGTTACACCGTGCTGACCGCACATGCCGGCAAGGCGCTGGAAAATAATTACTCTCTCAACACCGTCGACATTTGCCCGGTTGGCGCGCTTACCTCGACCGATTTTCGTTTCAAAATGCGCGTCTGGTTTCTGAAGGAAACGAAGAGCATCTGCACTAGTTGCGCCACAGGTTGTAATACCGTCATCGGCAGTCGTGAGGACGTGATCTATCGGCAAACACCGCGAGAAAACGATCACGTGAACTCCTGCTGGATGTGCGATTACGGGCGACTGAACTTCAAATATCTCGAAGCCGAAAACCGTTTGCTCGAGCCGCAGATTCGGTTTGAGGGAAAACTGGTTCCTGCGGACTGGCCAACGGCAATCGCGCAAGCAGCGCTTCAGTTGAAACAGTTTGCCGGCTCGGAAATCGCCATCATTGCTTCCGGCCGCATGACCAGCGAGGAGCTTTGGCTGACGTCCCAATTAGTGACTTCCTTAGGAGTCCAGTGGATCGACATTGTCCCACGGCGCGGACACGGTGATAAGATCTTGCTCAGCAAAGATCGTAACCCGAACACAAACGGAACGCGGTTAATTCTTGGATCGAAATCCGAACCCGGTGCGAAACTCATCGGGATTGCCGACGCCGTGCGGTCGGGACAAATCAAGGCGCTGGTGATTTTGAAAGAAAACGCGATGCATTTGGGCTTACCGGTCGAACAGCTCGCGCAGTTACCCGGGTTAATCGTGATGAATACTTTGCCGAACGACGTGACTGAAAAAGCGACCGTTGTTCTGCCCGCGTGCGGTTTCGCCGAAAAACGCGGCTCAATGATCAATGGCAAAGGCCGGTTGCAACGACTGAATCGCGCCGTGCGGCCGCCCGGAAATGCGCGCGATGATTGGGAAATCTTGCATGATTTGCTTCAGGCAACAGGCGGTGGCGATTCACTTTCGTCCGTTGATGACGTTTTTCGAAGGATCAGCGAAACAGTCCCGCAATTTGTCGGGTTGACTTTGAGTAAACTCGGCGACCTCGGCGTGCACATTTTGGCAATTGAAGAATTACCGCCGATGCATCCCAGTGACGGAGAAGCAATCGAGGAAGCGATCGCGATTCAGGCAAGACGCCGCGGCGTCAGACCAGCAAGCGCATGAACTGCCGAGGTCACGAGGTGCGTCCTCCGAGGCATTTCAGGCTGTAGCGTGCGCTGTCCTCAGCGCAGTCTGTGAGGCGGCGACATCGCACGCGTTATCCGCTGAGGACAGCGGACACTACAGCATTACAGCAGCGAAAAAAAATCGCAGCGTTGTAAACCTGCAGCTGTTGCAACACACTACAGTTTTCGATCCGCAATGGATTCATTTTTCGTCATTACCTCGTTACTAAAAATCGTCGGCATCCTCTTTGTAGTAATTCTGCCGATGGTTTCCTACGCGGTTTACGCCGAGCGGCGCGTCAGCGCGTTTATTCAAGATCGGATGGGACCGAATCGGGTCGGACCGGCCGGGCTCTTCCAGCCGATCGCGGACATGTTCAAGTTGCTGCTGAAAGAAGATTTCACGCCGCGCGCGGCAAACACGTTTTACTATTGGCTCGCCCCTTGCCTGGCAGTGATGCCGGCCATCATCACAATCGCGGTCGTTCCGTTTGGCAGCACTCTATTCGGCGTCCCGATGATCATTGCGGATGTGAACGTCGGAATTCTGTTCGTATTCGCCATCGCCTCGCTTGGCGTTTACGGAATAGTCATCGGCGGTTGGGCATCGAATTCAAAATATCCGTTCCTCGGCGGAATCCGTTCCAGCGCGCAAATGCTTTCGTACGAACTCTCGCTCGGCCTGGCGGTGATCCCAGTTTTTCTCCTGGTTGGAAATTTACGCCTGACCAGCGTGGTGCGTTATCAGATCGAGCACGGCTGGTTCATCGCGCCTTTTGTTGGCGATTGGATGAACCCATGGAAATGGCTGCTCGCAATTCCCATGATCATTTCCTTCCTCGTCTTTCTGATCGCGATTTTTGCAGAGACAAATCGGCTGCCATTTGATCTGCCGGAAGCTGAACAAGAGCTAGCTGGAGGTTACAACATCGAGTACAGCTCAATGAAGTTCGCCTTGTATTTCCTCGGCGAATACGCCGCGATGATCACCGGTTCGGCTATCACCGTCACGTTGTTTTTCGGGGGCTGGCATTTCCCCGGGATTCCCGATGGCTCGCACGGATGGATCTTCGGATTAATGAATATCGCAGTCTTCTTCGCAAAAGTCGCCATCATGATTTTCATTTTTATGTGGGTCCGCTGGACACTGCCGCGGTTTCGTTGGGACCAGCTCATGCGGCTTGGTTGGCTTTTCTTTTTCGAAATCGCGTTGGTGAATATTTTCATCGTCGCCGGCATTATGGCGTTTCACCAAAGCTAATGACGAATGACGAAGTGACAGCACCCGGTAGTCGTCATTCGTGTTTCGTCATTGATTCGTCATTTGTCATTCGTCATTCGTCATTCTAATCATGGCCATGACTGTTCCACGACCCAAGCTGAACTGGCGCGAGCGATTGTATCTCCCCGCTATCGTCGCCGGTCTCGCCATTACGTTTAAACATTTCAAGAACATGTTGTTCGGACACACCAAGGTCACCATGGAATATCCAGAGCAAAAACCGGACAGCAGGCTGCCCGATCACTACCGCGGTGCGCCTGCATTGGTTAGAGATGAGGATGGCCGCGTTCGCTGCGTCGCCTGTCAGCTCTGCGAATTCATTTGTCCGCCACGCGCGATCAAGATTATTCCCGGCGAAATCGCGTCCACAGATCACTTCGCCAGAGTCGAGAAATATCCGGAGCAATTCGATATCGACATGATCCGCTGCATTTTCTGCGGGATGTGCGAGGAGGTTTGCCCAGAGCAGGCGATTTTCCTTCGAAAGGATTATGCCATCACCGGCTTCACGCGCGCGGAAATGGTGCATCACAAAGAAAAGCTGCTCGAAATCGGCGGGGTTATCCATGGCGTGGTTTTGAAATAGAACGACAAGAAATAAAAAAATGTCATTCCGAGCCGCGCAGACGGCGAGGGACCTCACACTGGGCGAAACGATCACGCCGTCGTCGGTGGATATCTAGATTTCAATTGTGAGATCTTTCACTTCGTTCAGGATGACAGAGTAATCGGCGGAGTGATCCATGACGTCGTGTTGAAGTGGAACAAGAAGAAATGAGCTGCGTTAGAGTAATGGACTGTTGGAGTAATGGAGTGTTGGCAAGAAGCGCAACTTCATTACTCCATTACTCCACTACTCCATCACTCCAATAACCGATGCCGCCATTTTTATTCTGGGTCTTTGCACTAATGACGCTGATCTTTGGCGCAGCGGTTGTTCTCAATCGCAATCCAGTTGCCAGTGCCCTTAGCCTGGTCGTTTCGTTTCTGGGACTGAGTGCCTTGTTCGTGTCGCTCGACGCCTACTTTGTCGGGATCATTCAGGTTCTGGTTTACGCGGGAGCAGTAATGGTCCTTTTCCTTTTTATTATCATGCTCCTTAATCTGCAGGCCGAAGAACGGCATCGAATTAATTGGCTCGCCTCCGCGGGCGGGTTGGGAGTGGCGCTCATTCTGCTCATTCAGGTTGTCTTTACGATCAGGCACTTTGAAGCCGCGCGACAGACTTTCCCGGCGCTCTCGGCATCGACGATTGACGATGTGCGGAACATCGGTGCGCTGCTTTTTCGCAATTACAATCTTCCGTTGCAAATCGTCGGCATTCTCGTGCTGGTAGCCACGATTGGCGTCGTCCTTTTAAGCAAGCGTGAGCCTCGATAGAATGACTACACTTGGTGATTATCTCCTCGTAAGCGGGATTCTTTTTTCAATTGGTTTCGCCGGAGTGATGGTCCGGCGCAATCTCATCATCATTCTCATGTCATTAGAGTTGATGCTCAACGCAGCAAACTTGTCGCTCGTTGCCTTTTCGCGATTCCGTGTCGGTCCCGATGGCCTGCCCAATTATAACGCACAGGTTTTCGTTTTCTTCGTCATCACCGTCGCAGCCGCCGAAGTCGCGGTGGGTCTTGCCATTCTCGTCGCTCTGTTTCGCATAAGGCAGACAACTAGCGTCAGAGACATCAGCAGCTTGAAATTTTGAGCCCGCGAATCCGATGAACCTAATGTTTCCGTGGCTCATTTTGCTCGCGCCGCTGGTTAGCGCGACCGCAATCACGTTGTTTACGCTTCGATGGAAAACATCCAGCAGCGCGATCTCAATCGCCGCGGTGCTTGTAAGTTTTATTTGCAGTTGTCTGATCTTTGCACACCGAACTGTCGCCGCAGCTGAGTTCACATGGATCGGTATCAGCGGCGTCTTTCATGTCCCGCTTGGCCTGACATTGGACCAGTTGAGCAGGACAATGGCCGTTCTGGTTTCGGGCATCGGCGCGGTCATTCACATCTACTCGCTGGGGTATATGCGAGATGACGAAGGCAAGTCCCGCTATTTCGCGGCGCTGTCGCTCTTCATGTTCGCGATGCTCGGTATCGTCGTCGCAAACAATTTCGTAATGCTCTTCATTTTTTGGGAATTGGTCGGCTTTACCTCTTACGTTTTGATCGGCCACTGGTTTTATCGCGACGCGGCTGCGGATGCGGCCAACAAAGCATTCATCACAACGCGCATTGGCGATTTCGGATTCATGATTGGAATCCTGATGGTTTGGATGGCGACCGGCTCTCTTGTTTTCGCTGAGATCGCACCGCGGATGTCGACAATAGCGGGTCATCCGTTACTTCTGACAATCGTCGCCCTTTTGATTTTCTGCGGGGCGGTTGGAAAGTCCGCCCAGTTTCCGCTGCACGTCTGGTTGCCAGATGCTATGGAAGGTCCGACGCCAGTTTCTGCGTTAATCCACGCTGCGACCATGGTCGCAGCGGGTGTTTACATGCTGGTTCGTGTCGCGTTCGTTATTCAAGGTTCGCCGGCCGCGCTTCTAGTCGTCGCGTGGATCGGCACAATCACCGCAGTGATGGCTGCGTTAATCGCAACGCAGCAGGACGATATCAAGCGCATTCTGGCCTACTCCACGCTCTCACAACTTGGTTACATGATCATGGCGGTGGGTCTTGCCTCGAATGATGCAGCCATGTTTCACCTGTTTACCCATGCGTTCTTCAAAGCGCTCCTCTTTCTAGGCGCCGGCTCAGTAATTGTGATGCTTCATCACGAACAGAACATTTGGAACATGGGAGGGCTTTCCCGGAAACTTCCGATCACTTTTGCTAGTTTTCTCGTGGGGGCGCTGGCGTTGATCGGGTGCCCGCCGTTCAGCGGATTTTTCAGCAAAGACGCAATCCTTGCGCTCGCCTACGAACGTAACACAGCGATCTTCGCGGTCGCACTGTTTACCGCATTCCTCACGGCCTTCTACGTCATCCGCATGCTCCTCATCGTTTTCTTCGGAAACGCCCGGAGCGACATCGCCCGTGAGAGCCACGAATCACCACCGGTAATGATTGTGCCGTTAATCGTGCTCGCGCTCCTCGCCACGCTCGGTGGATTTGCATTTTTCGCACGAAGCTTCCTCTCGCTGCCAGTCGAACGGGAAATTGCCATCTTTGTTCCGGCGCTTGCGATCGCCGCGTTGATTGCGGGAAGTGGGCTGGCGATTGCTCTTTACCGCAACCGGGCTAGCGAACCGGTGGATCTGGAGCTATTGCGCCACAAATTTTATTTCGACGAGCTTTACAGCTCGCTGATTCACTGGACGCAGGAACTCCTCGCACACGTCTCCGCCTTCGTTGATCGATGGATCATCGACGCTGGCGCCGTTGGCGGAAGCAGTCGCGGAGCGTGGGGCATCGGCGCTCTCTTGCGGCTGGTTCAAGTGGGAAATCTGCAAGCTTACGTCTTCCTGTTTGGTCTCGGTGTCGTCGCTATCATCTACTTCGCCATTTTCCGCTTCTGAGGCTTTGACTCACGAAACACACGAAAAGGAATGACGAATGCCAAATGACCCAATGACGAACGAAGCCAAAATGACGAATGAGGAAAAAACGTTCGCGGCACCGGTAGAAGAGTTCGTCATTCATTCGTCATTCGTCATTCGTCATTTTCCCTAATGGTTCTTTTTATCATTTTCTGCCCGATCGTCGCGGCCGTCTTAATCATGGTCGGCGCGCCTGCCCGCAAAACGGCATTAACCGCGTCGGTTTTGACGTTTGCCGCGACGCTCTATCTCCTTGCGACTTTTGGAGACGGCGAACACGGCTTTCAACACGTCACTTCATTTACGATATCTCCCGAATGGCGACTGAGCTTCACGACTGGCATCGACGGCTTGAGTCTGATAATGGTGGTGCTTGCTACGATCGTTACGGTGGCCGCAGTCTGGTTCGCCGGCACTGTCGAGAGATATGAAAATGCATTCTACGCCTGTCTTTTGTTTATTTCCGGCGGCGCAATCGGCGCGTTCGCGTCAATCGATTTGTTTTTCTTCTACGCGTTTCACGAGCTCGCGCTGATCCCTACATTTTTATTGATTGGAATCTGGGGCAGCGGAAATCGAGTCGCGGCAGCGTGGAAAATTACGATTTATCTGGCGATAGGCAGTTTTATTTTGCTGCTGGGCCTGATCTTGCTTTACCAGAGCTTCCCGCCAGCGTTCCGCAGTTTTGACATTCGCCGATTAACCGTCGCAGTTTCCCTGGGTCAAATTCCAGCAGACGCACAACATCACATCTACCTGTTGTTGCTTATCGGGTTTGGAATTCTCGTTTCGCTTTTCCCGTTTCACACATGGGCGCCGGAGGCCTACGCGTCGGCTCCGGCGTCGGCAGCAATGTTACACGCCGGGGTGCTAAAAAAATTTGGGCTATACGGCCTTTTGCGTCTGGCCATTCCGCTTGTACCGGAAGGCGCTCGTCACTGGACAACCCTCCTAGTGGTGCTGCTGCTCGGGAACATCATTTACGTAGGGCTGGTTACAATCGCCCAGAAGCGGCTCGATTGGATGCTCGGTTACTCGAGCGTGATGCACATGGGCTACATCTTCCTCGGAATCGCTAGCGCCACGATTCTCGCCACGACTGGCGCTGTGGTGTTGATATTTGCTCACGGCGTTTCCATCGCGCTGTTGTTTGCGATCGCCGGAGAACTGCGCCGACGAACAGGCACATTGGCTTTCGACGAACTGGGCGGTCTTGCCAGGATCATGCCATTCGCCGGACTCGCCTTTGGATTTGGCGTATTCGCCGCGATCGGTCTTCCGGGGTTCGCAAATTTTGCGGGCGAAATCATGATCTTTTTTGGCGCCTTCAAACACGGCTGGACGATGGATGGCTTTCATATTTTTCAAATCGCGACTGTGCTGGCGCTTTGGGGAGTGGTAATCTCAACGGTTTACATGCTACGCGCCTATCGCAAAACGTTTATGGGCACGGTAAGCGAGCAGTGGAAGCAACTTGTCGAACTTCGACCGACCCTGCGTGTGCCGGTGACCCTGCTGGTTGGTGCGCTTATCTGTTGCGGATTTTTTCCGCAGACGTTTGTGCGAATGGTGGCGCCCACGTTCCGCACGTATCTCACCGCAAACAGATGATGAGGGTCACAGCGCCAGAACTCGAGATTGCAGTGCTGGTGCTGGGGATGGTGATCCTGATGGTCGAAGCGTTTGCGGCGAAAATTAACAAACGAGCTCTGGCCTTCGCTGCAATTGCCGGCTTGGCGATAGTTCTTATCGCCAGCTTCTTCGTGGCTCCATTACCTTCGCCCAATCAAGCGACAGGCTTCTGGAGCTTTTACACTGCTGACCGGTTATCGATCTTCTTCAAACAGTTCGCGCTGCTGACGACGATCCTCGTGCTCATCATGATGATCGACTACGCCCCGGTGGTGCGCCGTTCCTTTCCCGGTGCGCAAGACGGAGTGGGCGAGTTTTTCGCAATCCCAATCTTCACCTGCGCCGGACTGATGTATTTGGTGTCGGCGATTGATTTCGTCTTCATCTTTGTCTCGCTCGAGCTGGTCACGATCTCCTTTTATGTGCTCGTCAGCTTTACCCGGCGCAATCCGATTACTCTCGAAGCGGGCACAAAATATCTGGTGCTCAGCACAGTTTCCACGGCGTTCCTCGTGTATGGAATCGCGTGGATTTTCGGCGTGACTGGCCAGACAAGTCTGTACCGGATCACGCAGGCGCTGGCGAACTCGGATGTCGATCGCGGCGTAACGCTGCTCGGCATGGTGTTTGTTCTGGTCGCGCTTGGTTTTAACATTGCTGCAGTGCCGTTCCAAATCTGGGTGCCGGACGTTTATCAAGGTGCGCCCACGCCGGTGACTGCGTATCTCTCCGTTGGTTCAAAAGCGGCGGGTTTTGTTGTGCTCCTACGAGTTTTACTGCCGTTCCTGACGCTTCCGCAAACGCAGCGGCTGATCGTTCTGATCGCGTTGCTCACATTGATTTACGGAAATCTCGCAGCGCTGCCGCAGGCGAACCTGAAACGCCTACTTGCTTATTCCAGTATCGCGCATGCGGGCTATCTGCTGATCGGAGTTGTCTGTTTCGATGTCCGCGCGGTTACTTTCTATTTGGTGGCTTACTTGCTGATGACGCTCCTCAGTTTCGCAGTTTTGATAATTGTCGCGCAGCAAACCGGCGAAGAGATTTCCGATTTTGATGGACTGGCCAAACGTTCGCCATTTCTCGCGTTCGCAATGCTGGTGGCGATGGTCTCGCTGGCGGGTGTCCCGTTTACCGCGGGATTTTTAGGCAAGTTTTACATCTTCTATGCAGCAGTTTTGCAGCGCCAAATCATGCTGGTCGTGGTCGGCGTGCTCACCGTAGGCTGCGGATTCTATTATTATCTCAAAGTCGTTCGCGCCATGTACTGGCAGTCGACGACGAACCTTACCAAAATACCCGTGAACGGGCTCTCGCGCCTGGCGATCAGCGCCTTAGTGATTGCCACGATCTGGCTGGGCGTTTACCCGCAGCCGATTTTTGACGCATTGAAGCGTTGACAAGGATCCTAATCGCTCAGTTCGACGTTCCAGTACGCGAGATCGACAAAGTGCTTCCACAAGTCGTGCTGCGGCGCGGAAAAGGTAATTTGGACGAACGGCCGCCATTTTGGTCGTTTCGGTTTGCGGATCAAGCTCACGTGCGCTTCGCGCGGTAGCCGGTTACCCTTGCGGGTATTGCAAGCGATGCACGAGCAAACCACGTTTTCCCATGTGGTGGTGCCTCCGCGATCGCGCGGCACGACGTGATCCAGATTGAGTTCGCTTCGATCGAAAATCTCACCGCAGTATTGGCAGGTGTTTTTGTCGCGCTCGAAGACATTGTGGCGAGTAAACTTTACTTCCTTCTTTGGAAGCCGATCGAACACCAGCAGCACAATCACTCGTGGGATACGGATCTTGAACGAAATGGTTGTAACCACCTCGTGTTCCGGCGCGTTTGCCGATAGATCGCGCCAGCTTTCAAAGTCGTGCGTCAAAAAATTATTCGTCTCGTCCGAGGAGACAATCTGTGCATGGCCGGCGTATACCAGCGCAAACGCACGGCGGGCCGAGCAGATGTTCACCGCCTGCCAGAGGCGGTTTAACACCAGAACCTGACTATTTAACGATGTATGCAAAGTCTCTATGAACTAGCGGTGTTATCGTCCGTCTTTTGCGGACTTCCGCGTAAATTTGCGCGACGGTACCACTGGCATTTTTGGCTGTCAACGTGGCAGGCGCAGCCGAAACCGGCGGCTCACGTGGTTCACCGGTCAAGGCGAGCAGGACGAACAGATTGTAAATTCGTGTTCATTCGTGTCCATTCGTGGTTGGATGAAAGCGCAATTCCCAAATGAGCAGACTGAGTCCGGAGAATTTCACCGACAGGAGGATGCCTTCCGCGAATGGGTCTCGGACGATGGATCGAGCCCCTACCCAGCAGCGACTGATCGGTATCATCTTTATGTTTCGCTCGCGTGCCCTTGGGCGAGTCGCACGATCGTTTTCCGAAAGTTAAAGGGACTCGAGGAAGCGATCAGCATGACGGTTGTTGATCCTATCCGGGACGAGAAAGGCTGGGCGTTTCGCGAGGCATCCGGCAAAATCCCCCCGGGTGCGCCGTTTGAATCGACCGATCCGATCAACGGCTTCCATTTCTTGAGCGAGGCTTACAAAGGAACCGAGCCCCATTACGCCGAGCGCGTCACCGTGCCAGTACTCTGGGACAAGAAAACCAAAAGAATCGTTAACAATTGCGAGGACGACATTTGTCGCATGTTCAATGATGTATTTAATGAGTTCGCCCAAAATAAGAACGTCGATCTTTTCCCGAAAGACATCGAGGCCGAGCACGCGAAGCTCGCCAGTTTCCTCCACGACAATGTAAACAATGGTGTTTATAGGGCAGGTTTCGCCACGCGCCAGCGGCCCTATGAGATTGCGTGCCGCAGACTTTTTGAAGCGCTCGACGGACTGGAAGAGCGTTTGTCCAAAAGTCGACACTTATTCCGGAACCGTGTTGTCGAGGCGGACTGGCGACTTTTTTGCACCCTTATTCGGTTCGACTCGGTTTATCACGGCCATTTTAAGTGCAATCTTCGCCGCATCGTCGACTATCCAATTTTGCAGGGCTATTTGATGGATTTGTATCAGCAGCCTGGCATAGCCGACACGGTCAATTTCGATCACATCAAGCGTCATTATTATATGACGCACACCGAAATTAATCCGACTCGCATCGTTCCGATCGGGCCCGTGCTCGATCTGTGGAAACCGAACAATCGCGAACAGCTAACCTAGTGTGATGCGTCTACATTAGCGCGTTAATTCGCCTCTCCCTTCCCAAGGGAGAGGGTAGGGTGAGGGCTTTACGGCTTTGACTTCTGCGCTCTTTTCAAAACCCCTCACCTCAATCCTCGCCCCTTACAGCAGGGGAGAGGCGGGAAGAAACGCGGGTGATTATCTGAGCCTTTATACGCAACTTGCGGCACACTACACGGGGGGGGATTTCAATTGGCCATTTGACGAACACGATGCCTTGCTCTCCAGAATGCTTCAATCTGTTCTAAAGTGCGCCCTCTCGTTTCTGGCACAAAGTAATAGGCGAAGAGCCACGACGCCACCGAGGCAAAAGCGTAGAGCAAAAACGTTGAACTCGCACCGAATTTCTCGACCAATGTCAGAAACGTAAGCGAAACGATCAGGTTCGAGCCCCAGTTGAACGTGGCGGCGGTGCCCTCAGCGAGGCCGCGAATCTTTAGAGGATAAATCTCGGCGATCAAGAGCCAGAAGATCGGTCCGAGGCTGATTGCAAATGAGGCGACGTAGCCCATCAGGCAAATCACAGCGATCCAAGCGAGCTGTCCTGATGGATTTGAAACACGGAAACTCAATCCGAGCACGCCAAGCGTGACGATCATTCCCGCGATGCCGATGAGCAAAAGCGGTCGGCGTCCGGCGCGGTCAACCAAAAACATTGCGAGGATCGTCATGCCGACATTTACGACGCCGACGCCGACCGTCGCCAGAATTGCACCGGAAGCAGAATTGAATCCAGCCGCCTGAAGAATTTTCGGTGCATAATAAATTACTGTGTTGATGCCCGTAATTTGTTGGAAGATGGCGAGGCCTAATCCAACAACAAGAGCAGGTCGGACTTGCCGTCGCAGCAAATCGGTCCAGTGTCCGCTTTCACCTTGCTGCGCCAGGCTCGCCTTGATCTCTTCGATTTCGAGGTTGACATCGGCAAGCCCTCGAATGCGCACGAGAGTACTGTGCGCGACTTCATGATGACCGCCACGAACAAGCCAGCGCGGAGTTTCCGGTAGAAAAAACATACCGATGCCGAAGACTAGCGCTGGAGCAACGGCCAAACCAAGCATCCATCGCCAGCCTTCAACACTGGCAAAAGCGTAATCGGTCAGATATGCAACGACGATGCCGACGGTGACAGCGAGTTGAAAGAGCGATACAACCCAGCCCCGCGCATGCGGAGGTGCAACTTCGGAGAGATAGACTGGAACGTTTGTTGAGGCGAGACCAATTGCCGAACCGAGAACGACGCGGCTGGCGATCAGAATCGCGGGAGACGGCGCCACTGCGCTGGCAAGCGCGCCGATGCCGAAGATTGCCGCGGTAACAAGCAAGACCCTTCGCCTGCCGAAACGATCGGCAGCTTTTCCACCGATGATCGCGCCAATGGTCGCTCCCAACAAAACGCCACTGACAACGATTTCCTCGGCTGCAGTCGTGAGGCCAAATTCGCGTTTGATAAAAATGAGCGCGCCGGAGATGACACCGGTGTCGTAGCCAAACAGAAGGCCGCCCAAAGCGGCGAATACCGCTGCGATGTAAACGAACCTCGCACCGCGCAAGTGTGCATGGCTGAGTGCGGTGATCGCGTTGTTGGCCATAATTGTCGATTCTACACAGCCACACGAGTGCGAGAAGTCCGCGTCTGGCAATGTCGCGAACTCGTCCTCCGCAAAATGGCAAATAGCCTTTGCCACCACAGTAATTCTTCATAGAGTCGTGCGCTTCAGCGCGAACGCGAAGATGAATTTCCTAGCCTTAAGCATTCTCAACTCAGGCGTACCACTGTCGATGGTATGCGCCGTAATCGGTCTTGCGTTCGCCTTCGTTTTGATTGGAGTAGTCATCCGAGCACCGTCAGGAAATGAACGGATGCGAGAGATCTCCGCCGCCGTGCAGGAAGGCGCCAAGGCGTATCTGAATCGGCAAGTTAAGACGATCAGCGTGATCGCAGTGATCATTTTTGTTTTGCTCTTCATTTTCAAAGATCATTCCACGGCGATAGGATTTGTAATCGGCGCCTTCTGCTCGCTTGCGGCCGGCTTTATCGGCATGCGCGTGGCGGTGCTGGCAAATGTCCGCACAGCGCAGGCTGCCAATATTGGGCCGCTCAATGCGTTACGGATGGGTTTTAATGGCGGCTCGGTGACCGGTTTGCTCGTAGTCGGACTCGCATTGCTCTCAGTCGCGATCTTCTATACGATCGCGGCAAAGCTAACCG
>QHNR01000104.1 GCA_003218475.1 Verrucomicrobiota bacterium
AGACAATACAGCGCAATGGTCGCGCGGAGAAAATTTCCTGGCGGTCGCGACCTCAGGCGCGCCGCTCGACATCCATCCATACTTTATCGAGGACACCCGCTGCAGCGTCTGCGAGGTGATGCCTCCGCATCGTCAGCGCCGCCGGGCGTGAGCATAGGTTCCGCGTGTTTCTGCCTCCCGGTTACCACGAGAACATTCTCAAGAAATACCCGGTCCTCTACATGCACGACGGTCAGAATCTTTTTCTCAAGGAAGAGGCATTTCTCGGCAACACCTGGCGGGCCGACGAGGTCCTCGGCGTGCTCGATCGGATGAACGCCATCGAGGAGGTGATCGTTGTCGGAATTTATCCTAACGAGCGGATGACTGAGTACACGTTGCCCGGCTATGAGGATTACGGGCGGTTTCTTGTCGAAACGCTCAAGCCATTGGTCGGCGCGAAGTACCGCACGCTATCCGGGCCGACCGACACAGCGGTTATGGGCTCATCACTCGGAGGCGTTGTTTCCTTCTACCTCGGATGGCAGTGGCCTGACGTCTTTGGCAAGGTCGCGTGCCTTTCGAGCACGTTTGCTTACCGGGACGATCTGCTCGAGCGCGTCTTCGTCGAGCCGAAGAGAAAACTCCGGATCTATCTCGATAGCGGCTGGCCAGGCGACAACTACGAACCCACACGCAGCATGAGAGACCGGCTCATCTGGAAAGGATACCGTCCCGGCTCGGAGCTGTTTTACCTAGCGTTTCCCGAAGCGAAACACGATGAGAACGCGTGGGCCACCCGTAGCCCGATCCCGTTCCAGTTCCTTTTCGGAAAGCTGCCGGCATTCGGAGATCTCTAGCTCTCTCTTTTAATATGTCTAACTCGTCGCCTCATTCAAAAGATCGGCGTCGCTTCGCAGTCAGATGTCAGGAATTTTACGGCTTATCGGATTGGTAGCGTTTTTGGTAGCGCCCGATAGTTGCGCCGTGACAACTGTGGTTAAGAGTCAGTTGCTCTGCCAATTGAGCTAACCGTGCGAGGAAATCTTGAACTTCCGATTATCGGATGCCGATTTTAGCAGAGTTTCGGCCAACAGGAAAATCGATCAAGTCTGAGCCTGGCGCGAGTCGCGTGGCTGCTTGCGTCCTTAGGCTTGCATCAGCGCATTTTCACCGGTATCGCGAGTTGTGGCGCCATGAAACTCTTGTCCGTCAATGTAGGACTTCCGCGCGAAGTCGAATGGAAGGGGAAGATTGTTCGCACATCCATATTCAAGGCGCCGGTGCCAGGTCGAGTTCGAGTTGCCAAGCTCAACTTAGAGGGGGATCAGCAGTCTGATCTGTCCGTGCACGGAGGAATCGATAAGGCCGTTTACGCCTATCCGTCGGAGCATTACCCATTCTGGCGCCAGGAACTTCCGGGCATGGACCTCCCCTGGGGAGTTTTCGGCGAGAACTTTACGACGACAGGTTTGCTTGAAGAAACGTTTCATATTGGTGATCGTTTTCGGGTCGGTTCTGCGGAATTTATTGTCACTCAACCTCGAATGCCCTGTTTCAAACTTGGCATTCGGTTCAACCGTTCGGACATGGTGAAGCGGTTCCTCCAGAGCGGTCGCACCGGGTTCTACTTTGCCGTTCTCAAAGAAGGGGAAGTCGCAGCTGGCGATTCAATCGAGTTGCTTGAAAAAGATGAGCACAACATTCCGGTCGCTGACGTCGTGAATCTTTATCGGGGAGATGCAGCGAACCAGGAGCTCTTGCGTCGCGTCAGCGAACTACCCTCACTTCCAAAAAGCTGGCGAGACTATTTTCGTAAGCGCCAATGGAATCCGGACGATTGAGCGAGAGGTATCGCCTTCTCCCTCGCTGCTCATGATCGCATCGACATGACTTCATCGCGCAGCTCGCGTGCGATCTCTTTGCGATTGCCAGCCCGAACTCTTAGAGGAGAGAAAGAGCAGCTCGATCGAATCTCGCGTTTGAAGAAAAGATTGAGAAGATGCGGCACGAGGGTCATGTCGCGCCAGTAGCAGACTTCATCGGCAACTGAACCATCATCGAGCGCATATTGAATCGACGCTGAAGCGACAGGACAGCGAAGTTGCACGGCTGATTCCAGCAAGGCTGACTTGAATGGCAGGACTGTTGATCCATCGGAACTTGTTCCCTCTGGAAACAGCACCACGACTGAGCCGCTAGCGAGTGTTGCGCGAACAAGATCGACAACTGCTGGACTGGATAGTCTCTGCTCGCGATCGACAAAAATTGTTCCAGCCGCGCGTGCCAGCCAGCCAAAGAAGGGCCACCCCGCAACATCACGCTTGGCAACGAAGACGCATGGCCGAATCGAACTGAGCACAATGACGTCGAGATAGCTAAGATGATTACTCACTAAGAGACCGGACGGCGGCATTGCACCGCGGGTGGTTATGCGAATTCCAACCACGCGACTCGCAAACCGGCTCCAGCGATGCAGCCACCCGGCGCGCGCGTGAAGACGGTGTGCCGGCGCAAAGAACGGAATCGTGATCGCATTCTCAACGAGTGCGCAGAGCGAGAAAAAAGTGACGGCGCATGTGCGCCAGATTCCAAGAAATGCCGTCCTCATCGGAGTCGGGAATAATTCATGCAGACGCGTCGATCCTTTCTCCGCACATTTCTTGCCGCCACGACCGCGATCTTTGCTGATGTCTCGAGCATTGTCGCGAACGAAAGTCCGACAATATCCAAATCGCCGTCGCACCCATCAATTGATGGCGTCAAGTTCCTCACGCCGGAGGCGCCTGATTACGCGATCGCCCGGAAGGTTTGCAACGCTGGGATCTTAACCCAGCCAAAAGTCATCGCTTGTTGCGCCTCTGAGACTGGCGTCCAACACGCCCTGGAACGAGCAAAAGCAGAGAATTGGCCGGTCGCGGTAAAAGAGGAGGGCATTCCTTTGAAGGATTTTGTCTGAACGAAGATGGACTGTTGGTGAATGTTTCGCCATTTCGCCGGATGCAACTTGATGTGAAGACCGGCGTTTTGACCGCAGGCGCCGGTTGTCGTTCGCCCCTATTCTGCCGTCAGCCAGCGCTTTGATTGATGATCACGAAACTTTTGACGGGGAATTGTCTAGCAATGCGATAACTTCGTGCGTCGGCGACGCACGAGTTTCTCGCCAGGAGCTGATGCTTCGTGGCGCGCTGCTCGTAAAGTCGCCGCTCGCCTCGACGTCGTTCGCGAATCTCGCGATCAACGAAATTCTTGAAGCTACCCCGAATCCGACCACTACCGATTAACGAAAACTTTTCATTCATTTATTTTCCTCGGTAATTCAACAGGAGCTACCACGCTAAGTTTTCCGGTTTCGATAGTCTCTCCTATCTAAAGTACAAATGCATCGAATTTACTTCGACGTTCGGATGTCCTTGGCTTTGGGAGCGATGGCGGTTAACAAGCAATCGTCCACCCGTTTGATTCACGTTTTCGTTTGTTCCCGAACGAACTCCCTTACGTGCTGCAATGTCAGCGCCAGATCATATTTCTCCAAAGGAAAGGTTTTTTGGAAAAACTTCCCTCGGGAACCTCTCCAATCTTATCGAGGTTATAGCCGATGAACGATGGGACCGATTGGTCGAGCAGCAGGGCGTTGCTTACGCTAAAACCGTCGCGGAGGCGATGAACCTTAAACTCGACGCGGACAATCCAGCAGACCGCGAGAAATTGCGCCGGGCAATTCTCGATCTTGTCGCCGGGAGAAAAATGCCAAAGCTAAAACGGCATCGTTGAAATTCTCTCGTTCTCTTTCTGGCAAGCATTTTGCAGTGCGATTCAGCTGCGCCTTGCGACAACGTCTTTGCGGTAATGAAAGCGACCGCCCTGTCGGTGGAAAAGGAATAGTTGTCAGTTTGGTGACAACTCAGCCGCAACCAGGCAAGCGTCATCCGTCAAGACTGTGGAATCGCCAAACTTGTAAACGTCACTGATGATGGCATCGAGCAGAGACTCCGTGGGCTGCTCAAGATTGGATCGAACGCTTTCCCGTAAACCTTTAATGCCAAACTGGCTGCCGTTGCTCGCCCCTACCTCGATGATGCCGTCCGTGTAGAAGAGAAGGAAATCTCCGGGCGCAAGTTTCATTTCGGTAGTCTTAAACTGCGCGTTCGGAATGATCCCTATCGCAGGTCCGGCGGAATCCGCGCCCATGATGATGGTCTGCACTTCGCCGGAACTTCGGCGCACCTGCAATGGCGGTGGGTGACCAGCGCGCGCGAAACAGGCAATGCCTGTTTTGATGTTGATGACGCAGTACAGCACCGTCACAAAAACAAGCGTGCCGGTCTGTTTCAAAATTCCCGTGAACTCGCTGTTCAATTGCGTGAGAAGGCGACCGGGCTCGGGTGCTTCGACAGAATGAGTTTCGATCATTGCGCGCATCATCGCGGTGATCAGCGCTGCGCGGACGCCATGGCCCATTACATCGCAAATACAAATGCCGGCCGTATCTTCGTTAAGCCGTGCGATATGAAAGAAATCGCCGCCCATCTGGGTCGCCGGCAAATAACGGTGACAAAAGCGGAGCCTCGTGTCCCCCGCGGCGGCGTCTGCCGGAAAAGTCGGATATGTGCTCGGCATGAGCGCCTGCTGCAATTCTGTCGCCATTCGGAGATCTGTTTCCATCTGCTCATTTTTCTGGCGAATCTCGCAGTCGCGCTCTTCGATCTCCT
>QHNR01000105.1 GCA_003218475.1 Verrucomicrobiota bacterium
GGTTGCCCTTTGAGCTTCATCGCTTCAGCGAGCTCGGGCGTGAGCGTTTGCACCGACGCGCCGATATAGCCGCGCACCACGCGGCCTTTTTCTCGCAGGCTCTGCATCACATCGCGCGCGAGATTCGCGGGGATCGCAAAGCCAACTCCCTGGTTTCCTCCGCTCCGGCTGAAAATCGCGGTGTTAATCCCTAACAAACGGCCCTCGGTATCGACGAGCGCGCCGCCGGAGTTGCCCATGTTAATGGCTGCGTCCGTCTGAATGAAGTTTTCATAATCAACAATGCCCATGCCGCCGCGTCCCACGGCGCTGATGATTCCCATCGTAACCGTTTGCCGGAGGCCAAACGGATTACCGATCGCGAGCACAATGTCGCCCGCGCGTGCTTTTTCGCTATCGGCAAACGTGATCGCGGGGAGATTTTTCTCTTCGATTTTTAACAGCGCCACGTCTGTGCCCGGATCGGTGCCGACCTTTTTGGCCTTGTATTTGCGGAGCTCTGTGCCCAGCCCCACCATGATTTCTTCCGCGCCAGAAACGACGTGGTTGGCAGTGAGAATGTATCCGTCTGGACTGACAATCACGCCGGAGCCGAGGCCTTGCAGAGTTTGTTTGCCTTGTCTTTGGGGAAGTTGTCCACCAAAAAACTGGCGCAAGGTGTCGTCACCAAATGGAAACGCTGTCTGCCCGCGCGAAACCGTCTGCGTAGTAAACACTGTTACAACGCTCGGCGCGACCTTCTCAACAATCGGAGCGAACGTCGTGATAAGCCCCTGCTGCGACGGGCTGGGTTCCTGCGCTGCGGCTAAAAATGCGCCGACGTGTACGCAGACAATCGTCCCAATCAACAACAGCACGCGCGGCCGGAAAATTTCTCTTCGCATAAAACGTCTCTCTTTCAAAAGAGAATCGCGTGCACAACCGCACCCGGCCCTTTTTGTGAGAACGCGTCTCTCAGATAGGAAGTTTCTTGCGACGCTACCGTTATTTGCAGCCTGGTTATCGCTTGGGGAGCGCACGCGCCTCGCGTGCATGTTTCAGCGCCCTCGCCGAAACGCGATCGGCGGTCACGGCAATGGCGTGAAATCGCAGAAGCACGCACTCGCGATGGCGCGGTCGGTCGTCAGCACCCTCGCTATAGCCGACAACTGCTATTCAGAATTCACTAAGTACCATTCGCGATTTACCAACCCTGCTATTCCGCCTACGGCCGAGGCGGCGGCGTCGGTCGCGGTCGAGGTGTCGGAACAGGTCTCGGTGTAACGCTTGGAGTTCCGGTTGGTGTAGCCGTTGCTGTGGCAGTCCCAGTAGGCGTTGCTGTTGCAGTGGGCGTCGCACTTGGTGTTAGCGTTGCTGTCGGTGTAGCGGTCGGAGTCGGTGTGGGAGTTGGCGATGACTGACCACCATTTGTGGTCCGAAGAATCGTGCCGCTCTCGCCAACTGCTATGCCTGTTAAAGCGTTGCCGCCAAAGGAGACATCGTTAAGGTTTACAGAGGTCCCGCTTGTTTGGTTACTCCAAGTAACTCCGGAATCTGTCGTGTTCAGGATTCGGCCAGCCCAGCCAACGGCAAAGCCAATGTCTATTGTTGGAAAAATCAACGCCCTGCAGCGCCTCATTGTAGAGTGAGGTTGACCAATTCATTCGCCGTCAGTCGTCCTTGCAATGGCGCCTCGTCCATCGAAAAGAATTCCTGAAACGACGCCTGTGTTCTGATCGAAGAAAAGTGTGTCAGTGCAACCGCCTTCATTACCATCGAAATAGAAGCTCTGAAAAGTCCAATTGACTCCACCGTCAGTCGTGTTGCCGACCAAAGGTTGAAAGATCGAGTTTTGCCCGGCAACGAAGCCTATAGTTGCACTCAGCATATGAGAGCCTGGAAAGCCGCCGCCAAAAAATCCCGTTTGGCGGATCTGCCAGGAAGCGCCTGAGTCCGTCGAGTATAGGATGGTTTGCGAGTCGCCGCCGCAGATTCCATTTACCCCGCTAAAAGAGACTGATCTAAGGTTATCCTTGACACTGCTGCCAACGCTTTGCCAGACAGCTCCACCATCTGTCGTACGGAGAATCAGCCCCTGCTCGCCGACGGCAACTCCTTCGTTAGGATCAAAAAGATAAACAGTGTGCAAGGTTATGATTGTCCCCGATGTGAGTGGCCCCATGTCGCTCCGAGATCGGTGGTCTTTAGAATCGTGCCTGCATCTCCCACGATGAAACCCGTTCCTGAACCAAGAAGATACGAGCCGTTCAAGTTGTTAGTTGTCCCTGAGCTAACAGGGTACCATTGCCCAAACGCACTTAAACTGGCGTAGAAAACCAGTAACCAGGTAAGATGAACCCTCTTCCACCCAGGCATAACCTACTCCCATTTGTTAATACGCAATTCAGGAAACGAAGCACCTATTTTTTTTGGCGGCTGATTTCTTCCAGTAATTCAATCTGGATCTGCTGAATCTCGAATAGCCGGTTGTATTGGCGCCGCAGCAGGTGATCGATTTTCTCGTGCAAATGCCGAATCTCCAACTCCGCTTTCAAATTGACTTTGTAATCGTTTTCCGCCCGCAAACGGTCGCGCGCCTCCGCGCGGTTTTGGCTCATCATGATGATCGGCGCCTGCACCGCAGCCAGACAGGAGAGAATCAGATTGAGCAGAATGAATGGATAAGGATCAAACGCGTGCGTCACAAGGATAACGCCGTTGATGGCAATCCAGACGACCAGAACTGCGCCGAACGAAATGAGAAATTTCCAACTCCCGCCGAACTCCGCGATGTGGTCGGAAAGTCGCTCGCCGAAAGTGAGTTTCCTCTCGAACTGTTTGCTGATGTCGCTGGAAAGGATCTCGTGCTGCTCCAAACTCTCGATCACTTCCTGGTCGAGCGCGGAAAGTTCGCCAATCTCGTCTTCCAAAACTTCTTTGATGTAATCCTTGCGGAATTCCCCCAGGTCAGCGAGGCAGATGAACCCTTTGCTGTCCACGTCTGGCAATTTCTTCTTGATGAACTCGAAAAGCGACGGCCGGATTAAGTCCGCGATCATTCCGCTGTTCGGTGACTTCGGTTTTTTGCAAACCTGACAGATCACTGGCGTGGCTACGGTTTTGCTCATGGAGATTTCGCCGCTGAATTAAACTGCTTCTGCGCGGCTTGTCGATTCCATCTTGCATCCACGATTGCAGCATCGGATCCGCGCTCGCAAACTGCCGGCTAAAAGGGAGCCACCGGCTTGCCCCTCACCTCAATCCTCTCCCCGCAGACGGGGCGAGGCGGGAGAAGCGCGGCGAGAATCCTTCTTTCTCTGCCACTCGCCATAACAACGCTTGCGCACTTTATATGGCACCACGCCCTCCTTACGGGGCGAGCATGCGCATGAAGCTCGCCTCTCCTTGGGATCGCGACCGGGCGGAGCGTTGAGAGGACTAAGGTGAGGGATTGGACGATTGCGATTGTCAATCCTAAGCTCCAGCGATGGAAGAAGCGGAAGTCCCTCTCGAGCATTTGCAGGAGCAGGTCCATCACAGCGCCGAACACAGTCGTGAAAGGTGGATTTCATGGGTGGCCCTTAGCACCGCGATTCTCGCCGTGCTCGCCGCGATCGCGGGACTGCTCTCCGGGCGATACGTGAACGAGGCGATGATGAACCAAATCGAAGCGTCCGATCAATGGAGTTATTACCAGGCGAAAAGCATCAAGGCTGCCGTGCTCGATGCAAAAACGTCGCTCGGCGGCGCGCCTGATGAATCCGACCAATCAAAGCGCGATCGGTACGAGAAAGAACAGGAAAAAATAAAATCGGAAGCCGAACAGAAAGAGGCCGCGGCGAAATCAAACTTTCACAAGCACGAAGTGTTCGCAGGCGGTGTGACCATGTTCCAAATCGCGATTGCGATTGCTGCAATCTCGGCACTTACACGAAGACGTCCGTTCTGGATCGTAAGCTTACTTTTTGGCGCAGCCGGCTGCGCCTTTCTCATCCTCGCAGCGATCACAAGGTAGGGGCGATGACCCATTCGACTTCGCTCAGGGCAAGCTCTCAATCGCCCGCGCAACCGTTCCTTCGAGCTACCCATCTAGCATCCGGAAGCGTCCGAAAACCCGCGCTCGCCGAGCCAGGGGAAATGACGTCGCCTGCGTGCAACGCGTTTGAGACCGAACGGCTCGATTGCTTTGGCTCGAATGTGCGCGATGGCTTCGTCTACGGAATCGGTCGCGTAGATCAGGCTCAGATCGGAGGCGCTGATTGTTCCGTGCTGCGCCATCTTATCGATAAAACCGATCAGTTCTTTCCAATAATCGGTGCCCATGATCACGATCGGAAAATTTTTGATCTTCGCGGTTTGAATCAGCGTGAGCGCTTCGAATAACTCGTCGAGCGTGCCTGCCCCTCCGGGCATGACAACGAACGCGTAGGAATATTTCACGAGGAGCGCTTTGCGAACGAAGAAGTAATGTAGTCGAACGCAACGATCGAGATAGGCGTTTGCCGGTTGCTTTGACGGCAGCTCAATGGTGCAGCCAACCGAGCGGCCACCGACGTCTTTCGCGCCGCAGTTCGCCGCTTCCATGATGCCCGGCCCGCCGCCGGTCATGACGGTGAACCCGAGCCGCGCGATGGCCGCGCCCATCTTCCGCGCGAGTTCGTAATGTGGATCGTTGCGCTGAATCCGGGCTGAGCCAAATACGGTTACACATGGACCGACGAAATGGAGTGTGCGAAAGCCGCGCAGGAAATCGCGCATCACTCTTAAGAGGGTGAAAAATTCGGCTAACCGTGAACGCGGCCCTTCCAGGAAAATTTCATCCGCGCATTCCGGAGGTGCCGTTAAGGTCGAACGCGCTGCGGCGAGCGGATCGCTGGCGGAATCGTCCTTGTTCTGCACAACCTCTCACCTCCCGCCTACGATCGGCTCCGGCGCGGCGAGTACTACTCTCCCATCGCCAGGGGAGAGGCGGATCGCGCCTTGGTACATGTGAATGGTCATTGGAAGATAGGCGAATTCGCGAAACCAGGTAAACGAGGTTTACGGATCGCAACGTCCACAAGCAAGTTTTGATTAACCCAGCGCACCAGTCGGGGCAAAGCTAGACACGAGATTCTCGCGGTGCTGCGGAGTCGCGACCAGAAACAACGTTACTCGCGATTCGACGAGCTCTTTTTAGCCAGCGTCGCGCCCACGCGTACTCCGTTGCAAGGATGGCGAGCCCTACCGGAATAACTACGAACGCCGGCCCCGGCAAAACGAGCAGGGCGATGCCGATCAGCAGCACGGTTGCTCCCACCACGGAGACGATCACACGCTTGACAACCTTAATGTTTTCAACATGCAAACCGCTGAAGAGGCGTTTCATCCAACGTGGAAGAGTGGTCGGCCGTTTCATTGACAGAGTGCGGTGCCATCACATCGTCCGTCGCAACTAAATTGGATTCGCCGTCAATCAATCGCGGCACGCAAACGATCGAGAAATGGAATCTGTGTCGGCTTTATTTTTTGGCGCGCGACCGCTTCGGTGAAAAATTCGGCGCGATCAACTTCTGGAAATTGTTTGCGTTTGCCGGAGCGCGGTGGCCATTCCATCTCGAACAAATTTGATCTGCATTCGAATGATTCTGGCAAATCGCCTTTGAACGCCCAGCCGTGCACGGTTTTGCCGCCTTTTTGGATAATGGAACCGAGCTCAATGTAGTCGCGAACGTTTTTGGGTCGGAATCCGACCTCTTCTTCAAATTCAATCTGCGCCCGGGTTAGCAAATCTTCTCCCGGAGCCGCCTCGCCCTTTGGGATTGTCCATGCGCCGTCGTCTTTGTGGACGTGGAAGGGTCCGCCAGGATGCGCCAGCAGAACTTCCAGTTCGTTGTTCCTGCGCCGGAACATGAGCAGACCGGCGCTGATTCGACTGCGCGGAGATTTAGGTTTTTTAGGCATGCCATCATTTTGCGCCGGTGACGCGCTGGATCGGCTTCGTGAGCGGCGCGTTTTCTTTTTTGCCGCCCCAGACATGAAAAGTGTATGTGAAAACGATATAACCAAACAGATCGTGGTTCGGACCATTGTTGACGTAGAGCGCGGGATTGAACTGGAAGTCTGGTGTGACGTTGCATGTGAAACCGATTGTCGAAGAGTTTTCGGAGCCGCTTTGGAAATCGACCTGCACACGCCACCTCTCATTGAAGTCGTAGGCATAACCGAGGATTGCTTCGTTTTTGTAGCCTGCATGAATGGCTCCGGCGATGAGCTTGTGATGCTCGGTGTAATAGCCAGCTTCGATGTATGGTTGCGGATCGACATTCATGTGCGGCGACCAATTCACGAACCCAACGGAAAGAAGAAAAGGCTCCTTCGTTAACAATCCGATCTCCGTCCCGAAAATCCATTCGTCCGGTTGAAATCCGCGAAACACCGCCACCTCAGCCCATCTCGTCAAGCCCATCTCGGCTTGCAATTGATATGGGTTCGCAATCCGCTTGTCTTGAATTTGCAGACTCAAAGAGAGATCTCCCACCGGCTGCAAATCCGGCGTCACGATTTGGCTCAAACCTTTCGTTGTAGCGAAAGACGAGGAGCCGCTCAAAAGAAGAACGATCATTACCACCACGATCGTCATCAAGCTTATCGCCTCTTTGCTTACCGCCCGTTGATACAAAGCGTTGAACATATTTCCGCGAGTAAAACGGTTGCTCTCGAATTTGTCGATTCCGTGTTGAAGGCGAAGCCCTCACGTGATGCAGGCAATCGTGCCTGCAAGTACCGACGCAGACAGGATTGTCCGCGTCACACTGAATCGTGCACACGCGCAAAGCTTTCGGGGTTGAACGCGCGCCGCTCGATTTTAAGGTTGCTTTAATGCGCGTGCTCGCCATCGACGCTTCTCTTCGCAACAGCGGGGTTGCGGTTGTCGATGTAAATAATGGAAAACCCCGTTCTGTCTATTTCGGGACGATCCACAACGCGAGTTCGATGCGTTCCTCCGCCTGCCTGGTTGCGATCCGCGATCGACTTGTTGAACTCATTCGCGAACACGAACCGGATTGTTGCGCTCTGGAGTCGGTTATTTACGTGCAAAGTTATAAGACCGCGATCATCTTGGGAGCCGCGCGCGGTGCCGCCATTCTCGCGGCGGCCGAAAATGGATTGCCAGTATTTGAGTACTCACCGAGACGGATCAAACAATCCACGGTTGGCCGCGGCGCAGCCGGAAAAAATCAGGTCGCGTTTATGGTGCGCGCGCTTCTGGGTTTAACAGAAACGCCGGATGCCGACGCAGCGGATGCGCTGGCAATCGGGTTAACTCACTTGCGCGCGCAGGAGGTTGCGAGCTTAGGCCTCCCGGGAGCAACGCAAATATGAATGGAGGGGCGAACTCCTGTGAGCCCATGGCGCAGACGGTGTCGCGCAAAACGGAGCCGGCGTCGCAGGAGCTCCGCCCTCCGCTTCACGTGCGTTGGCTCGGGCGAATGGGCTTCGATAATGCTCTGGCTTTGCAGGAAGAAATTGTCGCGACAAAACGGGAAGATCGTTCCCATCCGGACGAACTGCTTTTGCTCGAGCACGAACCGGTTTACACAATCGGGCGCACTCCTGATCAATCCAGTTTGTTAGGCTCCGCGCATTTGCCACATCCACTTTTCGCGATCAATCGCGGCGGTCAGGCAACGTATCACGGACCCGGACAACTGATGGGTTATCCCATTATCGATCTGCGCAGGTGCGGTCAGGATTTGCACAGATATTTGCGGTGGCTAGAGCAGTTGCTCATTGAAATGCTGGCCCAATACGAGATTGCAGCGTCACAACGCGCATCGCTCACGGGAGTTTGGATCGACGATCGCAAGATCGCTTCGATTGGGGTGGGAGTGCGCCATTGGATCACCATGCACGGCTTTGCCTTGAACGTGTGCGGCGATCTTTCACCTTTTAATCAGATCGTTCCCTGCGGCATTGATAATGTCGCGATGACATCGATGGAAAAGGAAACAGGCCGGGCATTTTCAGTTGCCGGGGTTGCGACCGCGGTCGGGGCAACCGCATCTGAACGAATTTCCGATTTACGAATGGGTTAAGCATTGAGCGCCATAGGCGCGTGATATTTATAATTATGGCGGCATCCCCCAAATCAGCTCCGTTCGGAGCGGCAGGTCATAAATGCCGGAGCACGAATGACGAACGACGAAAGAAGCCCAAAACACCAATGACCAAGACGCAGCGTCACGATCCGCCTTGTCATTTGGCCATTCCTTCGAGCTTCGGCATTCGGATTTCGTCATTCTCTTGAACATGTCCCCCGAAAGCTTTCGGAGTTGGCTCAGGCTGAGCGAATAGGCTATATAGACATCCCGCTCCTATTGGAGCTGAACATGATTCCGCTGGAAGACAACGTCGGTGACATGATTGGAAAAGCGCAACGCGGCTTGCGCATCTCCGATACTGAACTGGCAGAAAGAGCGCGTGTCAGTTCGCAAAAAATCCGACATCTACGCGCGGGCGATTTCGATGAGCTGGCGCTTTTGCGCGTTGCGCCGGTGCTGGGCCTTGCCCCGCGAGCGCTTTGCGAACTCGCCAAGGGCGAATGGCATCCGCAAAAAATTGATCAAAGAGACGGCCTCGCGCAATTCAACACCCACTACCACGATATGGCAGTCAACGCGTATCTTGTCTGGGACCCGGCGAGTCGTGCCGCCGCGGCTTTTGATACTGCCGCCGATTCCGGCGAAATGGTCGGCTTTGCGAACCGCCAGAAACTCGATGTACAACTCATTCTCCTTACGCACGCTCACGCCGATCATGTCGCGGACCTGCCGCGTCTGCGTGAGGAAACCGGCGCAGATGTTTTTACACCAACTCGGGAACCAGTTCCTGGCGCGGAGCTCATTGACGAGGGAAAACGTTTTCGGCTTGGCAACTTGCAAATCGATACGCGACTCACCTGGGGTCATTCCCCAGGCGGAATGACGTATGTGGTGACCGGTCTCGCGCATCCGATTGCGATTGTCGGCGATTCACTTTTTGCCGGATCGATGGGCGGAGGAAATGTTTCCTACCACGATGCATTACGAAATAATCTCGAGAAAATCCTGACGTTGCCGGACGACACGATCATTTGTCCGGGACACGGCCCGATGACGACAGTCGGCGAAGAGAAAAAGCACAATCCGTTCTTTGCTGGCAAAGTTTAATGTTTGACCTTTGAGGTTTGATATTGCCGATAAGAGAACGGGGGCACAATTAGAGCAAAAACTTTTTGCGCGGTCATCCTGAACGAAGTGAAGGATCTCGCATAGGTCCGATTGATCACGTTACAGTAGCTTGTGCGCTTCAGCTTTCGAATGTGGGCTCCCTCGCTTCGCTCGGGATGACAAGGCTTCATGGTTAGGATTAGATTTGAGCTGATGAACATCGGTTTTGTTGGAGTCGGCCGTATGGGTGCGAACATGGCGCGCCATTTAAAAGATCGGCAGTTCCAGATTACGGCGGTTTACGATATAAACCGCGCAAAAGCTACATCTGTTGCCGCCGAACTTGGTTGCGCGGCTGCTCAGGATTTGTCGGAAGTCACGGCAGAATCGGACGTGATTTTCACGGTAGTGACTGATGACAACGCGGTGCGGCAAATCTTTACCGGAGCTGGTGACAACTTACTCGTTAATGCACGAGGCAAATTATTCATCAACTGCGAGACGATCTCGCCGGGGGTGGAGATCGATGTTGAGAAGCTGGCGTATCAAGCCGGCGCGAAAAGTCTCGAAGCATGCATGGCCTCGAGCATCACCCAGGCACGCGACGGTAAGCTCTATCTGATGTGCGGCGGAGATGAAGCGATATTCCGCAAAGCTGAACCGATTTTGAGGGAGCTCGGTTCAGTGGTGCGCTATATCGGCAAGTCTGGCGAAGCCGCCAAGGTAAAAGCGCTCGTCAACATGGTGATGAACATCAACACGGCTGGCCTGGCCGAGGGACTTGCGCTTGGCGCGGCACTGGGTCTCGATTTAACGATGTTGCGCAAAGTTTTTACGCAGACTGGCGCGAACTCGCGCGTACTCGAAACCGATGGCGAAGACATGCAGAATCGCGAACACACGTGCTATTTCTCTGCCGCGCATGCGGCGAAAGACAGCGGGATCGCTCTCGAGCTCGCGCGCAATCTAGGCCTCGATTTACCGCTGGCGCGCGCGACCAAGGAACAATACGACCGGATGGTCGCAGAAGGCTTGGGCGAGCTCGACAAATCCGGCATCGCCGAGCTCACCTTCAAAGATCGCCATAAACATTCCGGCAATCGCGCTTGATGCGTTCCGGCAATTCGACTCCGCAAATATCGGCAGCGTCAAATCGGTTAATAGTGCGCCCTCTGGTCCAGCCGAATCTAAATAGCAAAAAAGGCACACTTTCCCTCGAAACCTTTCAGTTCGAATTCGCCAAGCGCACGCACTGGAACCAGTTCTCTGAGCTTTGTATGCGCCGCTTCGCTCAGTCCGCAAGGTTCGCCTAGCGAACCAGCGAGTTTTTCCAAGCGAAAGATCAAATTCACTTCGCCTCCCATCAAACTTTCCTCGCCCATCGACGCAACCCCGCCAATTGCAACCGCCCCGAAGTGAACAACGAAGCGAAATTCCGGCCATTCTTTTTGTTGCAATTCCTTGAGTGCGGAGATCACCGCCACGATCTCCTCCGGACTCGTACCAGCCTCCGGCCAATAGGCAAGAAAACCATCGCCGAGGTATTTGTTAATTATTCCGCGCTGATTCTCGAGGATCTCCTTGCACGTGAAAATCCACGCGCCGAGAAGAACATCCAGGTCCTCGCTCTGCATCTGGCGGCTGAGTGGCGTAAAACCGCGAATATCCGCAACAAGAAGCCAGCACGGAATATTCTCGATTTCCCGCAGCGTTCGTTGCACCACGTCGCTTTTGTACTCTTCTGAAATGCCGAGTGGCTGCCGGAGCGTGAGAACCTGATCTCCGATTGTGATTTGGTCGCCGTCGCTTAGTCGGACAGGGTGATGAATGCGCCGTTTGTTCAAAAAAGTTCCGTTGCTGCTCCCAAAATCGATCAGCCAAAGTTCGCCGATATTTTGCAGGTGGATAAGCGCGTGCCGGCGCGACACTTTGGGAGAGTCCAGCACGATCGTGTTAGCGGCGGTCCGTCCGAGGGAACAACTGCCCTGGATCGGATGGCGTGTGCCATCGGCCGCTTCCAACCAGGCACCTTCCTCTGGGGGGGCGTTCACGCAGAAACATTCTATCAAGAAGTGATAGTGGACGCAAAGTCTCTAAATGACGAGGCATCCGTGGGTTTGGGATCAATCTCGAACAGGCGTTGTAGGGTAGCCCTTCTAGCTTTTAACTTCCTTCCTAGCTTGATGATGTATACTTGCTCAAAGTGAGTACGGAACGCGCAGGCGATGTCATAGGCGCGACGTCGCGTGAGTTTGTTGGCGGACAAAAAGTTTTTGGCCGTTACACGCTAATCAAGGTCCTCGGGCGAGGCGGAATGGGAATTGTCTGGCTGGCGCGCGATGAAGAGCTGGAGCGCGATGTCGCGCTGAAATTTCTTCCCGATCTGATGATTCACGATCGTGCCGTGTTTGATCAGCTCAGGCGCGAAACAAAACGCTGCCTCGAACTGACTCATCCGCACATCGTCCGGATTCATGACTTTGTGCATGACGAACGCTCCGGCTGCATTTCGATGGAGTACATCGACGGAGAAACGCTATCGAACTTGCGGGCCGAGAAAGAGCAGAGGGTCTTCGAGCCGGATGAGGTCGCTACCTGGATCAGTCAGCTTTGCGATGCGCTCGATTATGCGCACAACCACGCGAACGTCATCCATTGTGACTTGAAGCCCGCAAATCTGATGGTCAGTCAACGCGGCGACCTAAAGATAACGGACTTTGGTATAGCCCGCAGTCTCGGCGATTCATTGAGCCGGGTAACGCTGGAACGTGGCCGGAGCGGTACGCTAATTTACATGAGCCCGCAGCAACTAAATGGCGAGCGCTGCACGCATTTGGAGGACATCTATTCGTTAAGCGCGAGCATCTACGAATTGCTTACGAGCAAGCCGCCGTTCTATTCGGGCAACATCGATCGGCAGATTTGTGAGCGAGTTGCTCCGTCGATGACGGAGCGGCGCAAGGAATTGGACATCGAGCCGGCGCTCGTTCCACAAGTTTGGGAAGAAACGGTCGCAGCATCTCTGGCGAAAGATCCGTCGCGGCGTCCCCAATCGGCAGCCGAGGTTGCGCAGCGGCTGGGACTTACTCCAGCAAAGACAGGAACAAGAGTAGTCATTGGCAGGAGATCAAACAGGAAAGCGCTCCTTATCACGGGCATCGCGGCGCTCTGCGTTCTCTCGCTTGCAGGTTTGTACTTCGGAGTGTTGAAGCGGCAAGCCAAACCATTACCACTTGTGGCGGCAATTCCAGAAAAATCGATCGCAGTGCTCCCGTTCGAAAACTTGAGCACAGATCAGGAGAACGCTTTCTTCGCCGACGGTGTCCAGGACGAAATTCTTACGGACCTAGCGAAAGTCGCCGATTTAAAGGTAATTAGCCGGACGTCGGTAATGCAGTACAAAACGGGCGTGAAACGTAATCTAAGAGAGATCGCAAACGCGCTCGGGGTCGCACACGTCGTGGAAGGAAGCGTGCAACGCGCTGCCAATCGTGTGCGGGTTAGTGCGCAGTTGATAGACGCAAGAACCGACACTCATCTTTGGGCCGAACATTACGATCGCCCGCTTGGTGACGTGTTTGCGATTCAAAGTGAAATTGCGAAAGCGGTCGCTGATCAGCTTCAGGCTAAGCTGTCGCCAACGGAGAAAGCAGCGCTCGAGCAGCAGCCGACAGCGGATCTCGCTGCTTACGATCGGTACGTTCGTGCTAAGGCGCTGCTCGTGGCAACCTCTGATGCGCGCCAGGGGGAGTATCTTCACCAAGCTGTGCGATTACTGGAACAGGCCATCTCGCGTGATCCGGCTTTTTTGTTGGCCTATTGCAAGCTGGCATTCGCGCATCAAGAGCTCTATTACGCCGGATTTGATCACTCCGCGCGTCGGCTCGCGCTGGCGAATGAAGCGATGAAAAAAGCCTTGGAATTAGGACCCGATAGAGGGGAAGCCCATCTCGCGGCGGTTTGGGTCTACTATCACTGCTATTTCGACTACGACCGTGCCCGAGCTGAACTTTCCATCGCGCGCAGCGTGTTGCCCAATGACCCGGACGTCTTCGCCTTGGCCGGTTATATGGATCGACGCCAAGGGCGTTGGAAGGAGCATATCCAAAATCTGGAACGCGCGACGCAAGTCGATCCTCGGAATATAGACATCCTGCAAAGTTTGGCTCAAGGATACCAACTCCTGCGGCAATTTCCTGATATGGCTGCAGTGGTAGATCGGATCCTGACTGTCACTCCCGCTGATGCGCTAATGCGTGTCACAAGAGCCTCCGTGGATTTTGAATGGCATGCAGACACGAGCCGGATGCATGCTGTTATTCATGATGTTATCGCCGAAGATCCGAATGCAGGAGCCGCTTTCGCGCAGGACTGGCTCCTCCACGCCATTTGTGAGCGCAACTCGGCCGAAATTCAGTCGGCTCTGACTTTTATTCCTCGCGAGGGAACGACTTCGGTGACGGTGAGAATATGCCGTCCGTTCTATCAAGGGTTGGCCGCGCGTGCCCTCAACGACACGATCAGTGCGAAGAGCTCGTTCCTTGCCGCGCGTGCCGAGATGGAGAAAATCGTTGAGGAAGAGCCAGATTATCCTCAAGCACTGTCTGTTTTGGGGATGACTGATGCGGCGCTTGGCCTCAAGGAGGACGCCCTCCGTGAAGCCCAGCGGGCGGTCGAACTGCTTCCACGCGAAAAGGACCCATTGACCTACGCTGAACTAATAAAAAACCTCGCGGTAGTCTATGCTTGGACTGGCGAGAAAGAGCCTGCGCTGAAAGAGTTAAAGGCACTTTTGCAAATCCCAGCTCCAATTAGTTATGGACAACTGCGATTGCACCCATACTGGGATCCTTTGCGCGGCGACCCGCGCTTTGACAAACTTGTCGCGGAGTCAACAAAACCTGTCGCGATCAAATAACGGGTATTGTTTCTGAGGCCTTCGTTGGCGGGCTCTACCCGCACTCGCGCAGAACCCCGCGTCTCAACAGATCGTCGATGGCCCTGCTCGTCGCCGGCCCATCGGCCGCTGGGAATTTTCCCAAGATCCATCTCTTTGGCCGTGGCGTTGTAAGTAGATCAAGTATTTCCGCTACATTATCGCCAATTCGTAAAGTCCTGGATTCATAGGTAGTCTGCCTACGGTGGACAACAAAGCTATGCGTTTTGGATCGTGTGGATATTGAATGCCACGATCCCATTCCGTCGTTGATTTGGTCAAGTGCGCGCGGAATGTCAAAAGTGCGTCGAAAAAACGTCGCTTCATCGGCCAGGCACATGATCCTTTCGGTTCCGTTTGTTTCGTTCTGAAAATTCGGCTTGGTTTCAGGCTGCAGTGCGCGCAAGTGCGCGAAGGCAAACTCGACCAACTGCCCAACGAGTCTCTGGCCAGCTCTCTTCTCATTGATCAAGGAAAGCAGTTCTCTAAACACCTTTTGGTAAGTGATACTCTGTCTCTCGCAACGCGACAAAATCGTAAAAACCAGCGTTGAGAATGTGGTCTCAAGATATTCCATCACGACTCGCAGCAATGGCCCCCCGAGTGCACACAGAGATGGGAATATACTTGTTACACCAACAATAGTTTTCCGCGGTAGCTTGGTGTCATAAAAGTGATGATTCATAAAGATATCAGGGTTGCCACGGAGCATCGCCGACTCATCCGCGGCGAGGGTTGGAAAATTGAAGTCACTAATGTGTCCGTCGTACAAGAGCCGACTTTTGTTTTCTTCATAAAGCGCGGTCCCCGGCTCCGGCGTGAGCAGATGTAGTTGCAGACAGGTTGTCGTTGGAGAAATTCGGTGACAACGATCCAAACAATCCAGGGTGGCTTCCAAGTCTGAAAACGTCTCGTCAGGGAATCCTGTAATAAATGAAGTCGTTACATCGATTCCGACCTCTTTCGCATTTGTCAGGGTTGGGGCAAGTAAGCTGATATCCAGCCGCTTCTTCACCAATTCCTGAAGGTTCGAAGATCCTGTCTCCACTCCAAAGTAGATGCCACGGCAGCCGGAGCGCGCCATCTCGCGAAGTAATTCTGAATCAACGCAATCGATGCGAGCCGAGCAGGTCCACGAGAAGCTGCAGGACCTTACTTCCTCGCAAAACTCGAGCACCTTTCGACGATTGACGGTAAAAAGGTCATGTTCCAGCGAAAAATCAGTGATGTTGTAGGTGTTATTGAGGGACTTGAGCTCGCTAACAAGTTTTTCAGCCGCCTTCACCCTGTATTTTCTGCCAAAGAAGGTAGCGGTAGAGCAAAAAGTACAGTGAAAAGGACATCCACGTCCTGCCTCCACTCGCATCGAACCCAGCCCGAGTTCGCTTATGGGATAAGCGTGAAAGGCTGCCATCCGGAGCCGATCGACGTCCATTACCCCGGCGTCCATAGTTGAACGACAGACGCGGGGTCCATCCCGATAACTAATCCCCGGTATCGCTGATAGCTCGTCCTTAGAGTCAAGTGCATCCAGAAGGGGAACAATTGTCTCCTCCGCCTCCCCGCGAACAAGCACATCGAAATCAGCAAATTTAGTCATGATTGGCGACTCGAGCACAGTTGGATGTGGGCCGCCCAACAAAATAAGCGTTTCGGGTCTGCGCTGTTTTAAGCGTCGCGCGATTTTCACAACAGCGATGAAGTTGCAACCGAGAGCGGTCAGCCCGACAGCGGCCGGCTCAGTTTGAAGCAATTGTTCAGCGACATCATCATAGATCGAGCTATCGAGCACCAGGTGTCCTCTTTGCAACTGTAGCATTGGGTCGTAGAGAAGCGGCACATGTCGAGACTCCTCAATTTCCGCAATCAGCGAGATCAACCCAAGGTGAGGATAGAGATTGTCGTCAGCGGGTAATCCGCTGCTCTCTAAAAGAAAGTTTTGCACGAACACGATCTTCATGAATTAGAAGAATCTCGTTCGCGATATTTTTCGAGCAATTCTGGCGTCGCAAATGACCGTTATTCCCCTGGTGGTGGCGGCGGCGGTGGCGACGGCGGCGACGGCGGGGTCGGGGTCGGGGTGTGAATCGGATGATTACTCACCCGCACGTTGGGAATACCTTTCACTTCCGTCCCCACGATTTCAAATTTCGTTCTGGAGCCTCTTCTTGATTTTTTTAGCGTGTCCATATCAGTGCAGGATTTTGATTTTCCTTGTGTTTGTCAAGCGCGTTTGTTTGCCGCGTCGGGGATGCGACTGGCACTGGAGATATATAGATCGACTCGGCCACTTACACAGCGACGATGCTCACAAACCCTGATTTATAGACGATTTCAGTCTTCGGGAATTCTTCCGAGATATTTGAGCGAGATCAAACTTGTATGGCTTCTATCGAATTCACACTAAACCAGATCGGTAGCGAGTATCGCTTTCCAGAAAGGACATTTGGGACTGCGTGTACAAACTTGCGATTACCAGGGAAGGCAACCAATAAACCGGGCTTCGGGGTGACAACTATATCGAGATCCGGAAAAACCAATTCACCTCCCTTGAAGTCGTCATTGAGATAAGCGAGCCCTGTGTAATCTCGTTGGGGAGTGCGATTAGGGACCCACCTCCCATGTTCTCTTCGCTCATTGTCCGCATGCGGAATATGCGAGTCCCCAGAAAACAAACACGCGATGAAGAACGATTCCACAAACAACTCCGAGGTACTAAGATAGACCTCGATCTTTTCTTTGCATCGCAGGATTACACCATACACCCAGCTAGCGGACTTGCTATCTACGCCCCGAAGCGTGTAGTAATCGAGAAGCGGTCGACAATTATAATCTCTACTACACGTTCCAGGACCCAGGGTAATAATACTATCAATCGCAACAATCCCCCCGGCGCCTAACGCTATCGTTCAAAGCCTTATGCCAAAGGAATCCTACGCATGGACGTACCGCGACGGGGATCAAAACAAGACAAGCGCGGTGCTCGGAGTCGCGCCCGTGGACTCGCCACAGAGCGCCGTCAAAGTGGCGATTGCGAGTAAGGCGAGAAAATGAAGCGTCCTGCCAAAAAACGCCGCAAAAGCGTCGATCAGATATTGCATGAAAGAGCAGTCGCGCTAGCTAACCGTGTGCGCGAAGACGATAGAAGACTTACCGACCTCGCCAAACAGCGCGCCCAAAGAATCGCGAAACGCCTACGTGGTCCAAATTAAGGACACTACCGTCTTGTGATCCGGGAGCATAACGCATCGACGTGGGCTTGGAGTTGAACTTACACACTGCACCGACTGACTAATGACGTGTCGATCTTGTGCTCGGTCAGCTTGCGGAGCCCGGGAAATGAGTTGACGGCGCAAGCAGTGCTAACAGCCGGTTGCACGCCGCGGTAACGACCCGCGACTTCGACTCGGTCAGACTAAATTTGCCGCGATAATGGCTCAGCCCACGCGGAAGCGGATGTCGCGAATTGTTTTGCCGCCGAAGCGTTGCTTCAATTTCCGGAGTATTTCGGACTTCGAAATTTGCTCGAGCTCGTAGTGAAGTGCGGGTTGGAGAACCCGAACATAGAGGACGCCTTCGCGCAAAGCGACCGGCGCCGAATGCGCGGCGATAAATTCGCCGACGATCTTGGACCAGGCGTCGATTACTTCTGTTTCGTGTAAGCGCTCGCGAAGTCCCAAACGCTGCATCAGCTTTGGAACTACCTCTGCTGGTGATTGCCACCGGTCGGCCTTCGTTTTCTTTTCGGGCAGGCCGCGCCATTCAGCAATCACAGCGGAGCGAAGGGAGGAAGCCATCGAGAAATTATTTAGCCACAGACGCCGCGCTGAGCAACGCCGAAGCATGGACACGGATAAAACAGAGATTTTCAGACGCAGCCTCCCGCTACGAACGGTAGTCCGCTTCAACCCTTCAACCCTTCAACGCTTTAACCTGAGCCGAAGGCTTAATATTTCCGGCGCATATGACTTGGCAGAATATTTAACTCGTCGCGGTATTTGGCCACGGTGCGCCGGGCGATAGGAATGCCACGTTCGCCGAGAATCTCGACCATCTCGTGATCGCTCAACGGCGCGCTGCCACTCTCGTGCTTCACAAGGTCTAGAATCGCTTCTTTCACGCTGATGTTGCTCAGCGATTCACCGGTCGCGGTTTGATAGCCGGAAGTGAAAAAGTATTTCATCTCGAACACGCCCTGTGGCGTGGCCATGTATTTGCCAGATACAGCGCGGCTCACCGTGGTCTCATGCACTCCCACGGCATCGGCAACTTCTCGCATTATCATAGGCTTCAGGTGCGACGGGCCGTGCTCAAGGAAATCGCGCTGTCGCGAAACGATCTGCTGCGCCATGTTGGAAATTGTTTGCTGGCGTTGATGGATCGAGCGGATCAGGAATTTGCCGCTCCGGATTTTGTCCCGGATGTAATCTTTAACTTCGCTACTCTGGCTATTGCCGGACGCGATGATGTCCTTGTAAAGATTACTGATCCGCAGATGCGGAATCTGCTCATTGTTCAAGCTGATCTGATATTCGCCATCCACTTTTTCCACGATCACGTCGGGCAGCACATAGTTTTGCGGCGCAGCAGCGAAAACCTGACCAGGGCGAGGGTTTAGCCGCGCGATGTTGTTAGCGGCTTTTTGCACGTCCTCAACGCTAATTCCCATCCTGCGCGCAATCTCCGGAAAACGTCGCCGGCCAAGATCTTCCATGTGCTCGGAGACGATCTTGTACTCGAGCGTGTTCTTCTTTTCCTGACGCTGCAGTTGAATGAGCAAACACTCGCGCAGATCGCGCGCGCCAACGCCCGCCGGATAAAAACTCTGGATCAGCGCCAGCATCTTCTCGAAATCTTCTTTCGGAATTCCCGAATTCAGCGCCATTTCCTCCGGTGTGCTTTGGAGAAATCCGTTGTCATCGATATTGCCAATGACTAACTCCGCAGCTTTGCGATCGCTGGCACTCAGCACGCTCTGATTCAATTGTCCGATCAAGTTTTGCTGAAGCGTGTCCTGTACGGGAATCGAATCGAAAAGGAACTGGCGCTTATCTTGCGCTTCTCTT
>QHNR01000106.1 GCA_003218475.1 Verrucomicrobiota bacterium
GGAGCAGGAACTCGCGCATCCGCACGTCGTCAATCAATTTTCCGCGGTCATCGACGACATAAACAAAGTTCAGCGTCTCGCTGTCGCGGCCATGTTCGCGCACATAATCGAGTACGTGCTGCACGGTCCACTCCTCGTGCACAGCGATGAAATCCGGCGTCATCAAGCGGCCCACGCTGTCTTCCGGGTAGCCGAGCAGTGCCGTGGCGATGCGACGCTCCTCCGGCGTAAGCAATCGAATCAACTGCCGCGCCGCTGCGCTGGGCAATTCCTCCAGCAGCGCCGTCCGATCGTCCGGCGCCATCTCGTTTAGAATCCCGACGACCTGCTCGTGCGCCATGGCGCGCAGCAATTTTTGTTGCGCATCGAAATCGAGATATTCAAAAACATCCGCCGCAAGTGCGTGCGGCAGGACGCGAAAGATGATGACTTGTTCGTCTTCCGGCAGATCCACAATCACCTCGGCCACGTCGGCCGGCGGCCAGTCGCGAAACACTTCACGCAGCGCCGTGAAATTGCGGGCCTCGATCAAGCTCTTAATTTCGGGTTCTAAGATTTTACCGACCACGTCGCGTTTCTACCACTCACGATGAGGACACGCAACGAACTAGCGGAGCACCGGTGGAATGATGGAGTGATGGAGTAATGTTCTCAGTCGCATTTGTGCCATCCACCGCATTACCGCAACACTCCAAGACTCCATTACTCCAGATGCGGTTGCGCTTGGCATTTTGTGGAAACGTTCGAAAATGAAGGTGATGCCGGCAGTTGCTACAGCCCCTATGATTCGGCGCGAGATTGCTGACGATCATATTTGTCTACTCACGTTTGATCGCCCCGAGTCGGGCGCGAACATTTTCGATGCCGCCACGCTCGATGAGTTAAATGAACATCTCGACTTCGTTGAGAATGAAGCCTCGTTACAAGGCTTGATTATCGCTTCGGCAAAAAAATCGATCTTCATCGCCGGCGCGGATTTGAAGACGCTGTTGCAACAGGCCCAGTCCGGAGATATGCGCGAATTTATTGCCAAAGGGCAGCGAATCTTCGACCGCCTCGCCGATTTGAAAATCCCGACGGTTGCTGCGATCCATGGCGCGTCTGCCGGGGGCGGTTATGAGGTGACATTGGCGTGCGATTATCGCATTGCTTCTGATGATCCAGCGACGCGGATGGGACTTCCAGAAACGACACTTGGCTTGATTCCAGCGTGGGGAGGTTGCACGCGGCTGCCGCGGTTGATCGGCGTGGAAAAAGCAGCTGAAGTGATTTTGAAAGGGAAACTTTATTCTGCTGAGGAAGCTTTAAAGCTCGGGCTGATCGATGACATTGCGCCACGCGATCAGCTTCTTGATCACGCGCGAAAAAAACTGCGCGCTGGAAAACGCAAAGTGGAGGGCGGAGCTCCTGCGACGCCGGGCTCGGGGGAGCTCGCCCCTCCACGCCAAACTGGAAATGCTGCGCCAGAACGTTCGTATCAAATCATCAACAAAACTGTTTCGATTTCGCTCGATGAATCATTGCGGATGGAGCTGGACGCGATCGTCGATCTCGGTAAAAAGGAATCGACGCAGAACTTGATTCGGAATTTTTTTCTGGCGGAAAAATACAAGAAGGGCACTCCGTCGCGGACGGCAACCGAAAGAGTCATACACGCCGCTGTGATCGGCGCTGGCGTGATGGGCTCGGGCATCGCGCAATGGCTCAGCTCCCGTGGCGTCACCGTAATCCTGCGCGACATCGCGCGAGAACAGATCGACCGCGGTCTGGCGAACATTGAGAAAACTTATGCCGGCGCAGTGAAGCGCGGCTTGATGACCGAAGAAAAGGCAAAGCAGGGTCGCGCCCGAATCTGTGGTTCCACCGCGCCGATGGAATTGCGCGATGTGCGATTCGTCATCGAAGCCGCCTCGGAGAAGATGAACATCAAGAAAGAAGTTTTCCGAGAGCTGGCGATGGAAGCCGGGCCGAAAACCATCGTGGCCACAAACACTTCAGCGCTTCCCGTAAGTGAGCTAGCCGATGTGACGGTTTCGCCCGAGCACGTGATCGGAATGCATTTCTTTAATCCGGTGAGCCGGATGAAGCTCGTGGAGGTTGTTATTGCAAAACAGACTTCAGACGAGACGCGCGAGCGCACGCTGGCCTTTGCTCGACAAATCGGAAAACTGCCGGTAGTCGTGCGCGACAGCCCGGGTTTCCTGGTGAACCGCGTTTTGTTTCCTTACTTGCTCGATGCCGCGCAGCTTTTCGAGAGCGGTTTGGAAGCCGACAAGATCGACAGCGCGTTGGTGCAATGGGGCATGCCGATGGGGCCGATGCGGTTGATCGACGAAATTGGCGTCGATATCACCGTCGATATTGGAAACACGCTCGAAAGAGCTTACGGGAAGCGCGACCACGTTTCCGCGGTCCTGCTTTGGTTGCGCGACCAGCAAATGCTTGGCCGCAAAACGGGCGCAGGTTTCTACAAATACGAAGGCAAAACGCACAAACCAAACGAATCGCTGATGCAATGGCGCGTTGTAGCCGGGGGCGGTGCCCCCGGCAGGGGCGAAGGCAGCACGAAGAGCCAGCCGGCATCATCACCGCCGGCTACAGCGGATGACATCGCGCTGCGCCTCGTGCTCGTGATGGTCAACGAGGCCGCGCGTTGCGTGGAGGAGAAGGTAGTCGATTCGCCGGAGGACGCGGATTATGGAATGATTTTGGGGACGGGCTTCACGCCCTTCCGAGGCGGACCATTACGTTTCGCGGAGCATTTCGGACTGAAGAAGGTTGTAGACGAATTGGAACGGCTGGCGCAAAGCGAGGAGAAATTTTCGGCCTGCGAAATTTTACGGAAACACGCCCGTGACGGAACGAAATTTTATGAGAACGGAAGATAGGCAGCCTTGCCTGTCTCGGCAGGCTGGCAGCCTGCCAGCCGAGATAATCTGGCAGATTATCATCCTATGAAATCGCCGCTCGAAGCGCCGGAGAAACAAATCGCTGAGGAAACCAGCGCCAAGATTGAAAAGCCGGCGGCCGCTGTCATTGACACATCGAAAATGGCGAAAGGCCAGCGCGAAGCGCTCGAGCTGGCGGAAGCGGCGCGCGATCCTCTCGAGGATCGTGGAAGTTTCGCCAGCAATCTGTTCGTCGGGCGTTACGATTTCAATCGGATTTACCCGTATCCGGCGCAAAGTGCAGAAGATCGCGCCGCGGGCGAAGATTTCCTCCAGAAGCTGGAAAGTTATCTGCGCGAACATGTCGATCCGGACGAGATCGATCGCACGGGCGAAATTCCGCCCGAAAATTTCAAAGGACTCGCAGAGATCGGGGCGTTTGGAATCAAAGTTCCAAAGAAATATGGCGGCCTTGGTTTGTCGCAGTCCAACTACGGACGCGCCGCAGTTTTGCTTGGGAGCTGGGATGGAAACGTGGCTGCGCTTGTTTCTGCGCATCAGTCGATCGGTGTTGCGCAACCTTTGCTTTTATTCGGAACGGAAGAGCAGAAACAAAAATATCTGCCGCGCGTCGCGGGCGGCGAGATCTCTGCATTCGCGCTGACCGAAGTTCATGCGGGCTCCGACCCGGCAACACTGAGTTTGAAGGCTGAGCCAACGGCGGATGGTTCCGAGTTCGTGCTCACCGGCGAAAAACTTTGGTGCACCAACGGCGTGAAAGCGGGAGTGCTGGTCGTGATGGCGCGAACGCCGTCAAAAATGGTGGGCGGAAAAGAGCGCAAGCAAATCACAGCGTTCATCGTTGATGTGGATACGCCGGGGCTCGAGATCGCGTATCGCTGCCGGTTCATGGGACTTCGGGCACTGTATAACGCGGTCGTAAAATTCACGGATGTGCGCATCCCCCGCCAGAACATCATCTTCAAGGAAGGCGCAGGATTGAAAGTCGCGCTTACGACGTTGAACACCGGCCGGCTCACGTTGCCGGCTGCGTGCGTAGGCCTTTCCAAACGCCTCCTTGCAATCTCGAGGAAATGGGCGGGCGAACGCATTCAATGGGGCGTGCCGATCGGTAAACACGCCGCAATTGCTGGAAAAATTGCAGAGATGGCCGGCAACGTTTTCGCGATGGAAGCAATGACCTTTCTCACGTCATCACTGCTCGATCGCAAGGCGGGCGATCTGCGCATCGAGACTGCGATGTGCAAGATGTGGGCAACAGAAACGACGTGGAGAATTGCGGATGACGCGATGCAGGTGCGCGGTGGCCGGGGCTACGAAACTGCGCATTCGCTGGCTGGCCGCGGCGAGCCGCCAATCGCGGTGGAAAGATTCCTTCGCGATTGTCGCGTAAACACGATCTTCGAAGGTTCGAGCGAAATCATGCGGCTTTTCATCGCGCGCGAAGCGCTGGACCCGCATCTAAAAGTCGGTGGCGCGATTTTCAATACGCAACTGCCGATGTCCGATCGTGCGAAAGCCGTTCTCAGTTCCGGAAAATTTTACGCCGGTTGGTATCCGCGCCAATGGATGCCGAACGGCGCCGGCAAGGTCGACAATTTGCATGAAGCACTGCAGGGTCACGTCAATTACGCGGCACGAACAAGTAAGCGGCTTGCCCGCGGATTGTTTCACGCCATGGCGCGGTTCGGTCCGAAACTCGACCGGGAGCAACTACTCCTTTCCAGATTCGTCGGGATCGCGACCGAACTGTTTGCGATCAGCGCGACATGTTCTTACGCGCAATGGCTGCTCGGCCAGGGTAAACCAGCAGACGAAATTCTTTCCGTGGCAGATTATTTTTGCCGCTCTGCGCGAATGAGAATCGACAATTACTTTGCCGGGACCGCGCGCAACGTCGACAAACGCGGCTACGATCTCGTGCAGGAGTTGCTGGCCGGAAAACACGCGCTGTTGCGCGACGGGATCGTGTAATTGACCGCGTTCGCGGCTCAGATTACGATCAACAATGAGTATGCCGCCCGTGCTCACGGAGGCGACTTCATCTCCTGCCCGCAGTGCTACAGCGTTGCAGACGGGTCGAAGCCGCACCACAAAGAGCGAAAAAGAGAAAGTAATATCACCGTCGGAAGTCCTCGAAGAAATCGAGCAACATGTCTTGCTCGATGGTTTCAAGATCGTCATCGATCTCGAAAAAAGTCGTGGCTCATATTTGTACAACGCCGTATCCGACAAGCGGCTCGTTGATTTCTACGGATTTTTCGGCTCGATGCCCATTGGGTTTAACCATCCGCACTTCGACAATCCCAACGTGCGCCGCGATCTTTTGCGTGCTGCGAAAGTCAAGATCGCGAACTCAGATATTTATTCCGCCGGTTACGCGGAATTTATCAAGACGTTTGACCGCGTGGTCGGGTTTCCGCCGCTGGAACGTTATCTCTTTATCGAGGGCGGCGCGCTCGCGGTCGAGAATTGTTTAAAGGCGGCGATGGACTGGAAAATTCGCAAGAACATGGCTGCTGGCCACGGCGAGCGCGGCACACAGGTATTGCATTTTCGTCACGCGTTTCACGGGCGAAGCGGCTACACCATGAGCCTTACCAATACCGATCCGCGTAAGACGGATTTGTTCGCGAAATTCGATTGGCCTCGCGTCTCGTGTCCACACATCGATTTTTCATTGCCGGAATCGAAGCGCGAAGCCGATGTGATCGAGCGCGAACAGCAAGCCGAGCGCGAGATTCGCGAGTTCATCGAGCAGCGCCGGATCGATATTTGCGCGCTTATTATCGAGCCAATCCAAGGCGAGGGAGGCGATAACCATTTCCGGGGCGAGTGGCTGCAAACATTACGAAAAATCTGCGACCAAAACGATCTCCTCCTGATATTCGACGAAGTGCAATGTGGTATGGGTGTGACTGGTCGCAATTGGTGCTGCGAACATTTCGATGTTGTGCCCGATCTCCTCGCATTTGGGAAAAAGGCACAAGTCTGCGGGGTGATGGCGGGTCCGCGTATCGATGAAGTAAAAGACAACGCCTTTCGCTTACCTAGCCGTTTGAATTCCACCTGGGGTGGAAATTTCACCGACATGGTGCGCTCGACCAATTACCTGCGCATTATCGAGGAGGAACATCTTGTGGAGAACGCAGCGAAGGTAGGCGCATATTTTCTTGACCGATTACGTGAGTTGCAACGGGCGGAGCCGCTAATTTCGGCCGCGCGTGGACGTGGATTATTTCTCGCCTTCGATTTGCCCGATGCGAAAACGCGCGAGCAGTTTTGGCACGGCTTCTTCGACCGCGGCGTCTTGACTCTTCGTTCGGGTGAGAACTCGATTCGTTTTCGTCCCGCGCTCGATATTACCGCTGACGTGATTGATGAAGCGATGGAACTGATGCGCAAATTTTGCAGGCGCAGAAAAAGGTAGCGCATGCGTCCCGCTTGCGCTTCAGCAATGTCGCAAGCCAGAGGCTCGCGCTACATTTGAGAATGCAACCAGTTTTAGAGAAACTCGGCATCGCGGATGACAACCCCGGTGTCTTCGATGGGGAATGGTGCGGTGGCGGCGCGAAGATCAGCAAAGTTTCGCCGATTGACGGTCGACGCCTCGCCAGCGTGCATACCGCGTCAGATGAAGATTACAACCGAGCGATCACGCGGGCGCAGGAAGCGTTCTCGAAATGGCGCGTAACGCCGGCGCCGGTGCGCGGCGAAACGGTTCGCCGTCTGGGTAACGCGCTGCGCGAATTGAAACACGAACTCGGCCAGCTCGTGACGCTCGAGACGGGAAAAATCATCGCTGAAGGCGAAGGCGAAGTGCAGGAAATGATCGACATCTGCGGCCTCGCCGTTGGTCAGTCGCGCATGCTTTACGGACTAACGATCCAGTCGGAGCGCCCGAGTCACCGGCTGATGGAACAATGGCATCCGCTCGGCGTCGTCGCAGTAATAACCGCATTTAATTTTCCTGTCGCAGTTTGGTCATGGAACGCTGCGCTCGCTGCTGTCTGCGGTGATGCCACGGTTTGGAAGCCGTCCGAAAAAACGCCACTCACCGCAATCGCTGTAACAAAAATTTCCGAGCGCGTTTGCCGGGAAACTGGAGCCGATCCAGCAATCTTTACGTTGCTCATCGGTGATCGCAAAACAGTTGGCCAAAAACTAGCGGATGATCCGCGGATTCCTTTGGTCTCAGCCACTGGTTCGGTGAACATGGGTTTGAATGTTGCGAAAACCGTTCATGGCCGTCTCGGTAGAACAATCATGGAACTCGGCGGCAACAACGCGCTTATCGTCGCGCCGAGCGCCGACCTGGATATGGCCACGCAATCGATCTTCTTCGGCGCAGTCGGGACTGCCGGCCAACGCTGCACTTCGACGCGACGCGTGATCATGCACGAATCAGTTGCCCCAAAGGTTCGAAACAAACTTTTGGCTGCATACAAATCTTTGGCGATCGGCAATCCGCTCGATGACAAAACGGTGATGGGACCGCTCATCGATAAGAACGCGGTCGATCTTGTCCAACATTCGATCCAGCGATTGAAAGATGAAGGTGGCGAAATGCTCTATGGCGGAGAGCGCCTCACCGTCCCCGGCGACTGTTACATGAAGCCGTGCCTCGCGGCCGCAAAACCCGATTTCGAGATCGTGAAGCACGAAACGTTTGGGCCGTTGCTTTACTTGATGACGTATCGCGATTTCAACGAAGCGATCGCGATCCACAATAACGTGCCGCAAGGATTGACCTCATCCATTTTCAGCAACGATGTGCGCGAAGCGGAGAAATTCGTTAGTGCAGTGGGCAGCGACTGCGGAATTGCCAATGTAAATACGGGCACAAGCGGTGCAGAGATCGGCGGTGCGTTCGGCGGCGAGAAAAATACCGGCGGCGGTCGCGAAAGCGGCAGCGATTCCTGGAAGTATTACATGCGACGCCAGACCAACACGATTAACTTTTCCTCGGAGCTGCCGCTGGCACAGGGAATTCAATTCGGCGCGGGTGAAGGAAGCGGGACGGCGTGATCTGGGGAGCACAGGCTGCTAGCCTGTAGTTGCCGGCAACCTTGCCGGCAACATGTTTCCGCACGCAATCACGAGGCGAAACGGTTTCCCGGTCTCGGCAAGCTGCCGAGACCTACAGGCTAGCAGCCTGTGCTCCCCAGAAACACGCGAGGCGGTGCGCTCCCCAATCAGCGCGCCGTAGTCAGCTCAAGAAGTTCATCCAGCTGCTCAGCAGCCTCTAAATTCATGATGCGCTTCCGCAATTTCTCGCATTGATCTTTGCCGATCACGTCGCTGCCGAGCGCGTTGAATTTCACCGCGATTTCATCTTCGGTCATCGGATCGCGCGCATCCCCCTTGGGAACATCGACCCGCGTTGAATATGATTTGCCTTCGTTTGTGGTGATCGTCACGCGGCTCGGCTGAAATTTTGGAAACAGCGCTTCGAACTCTTCATTTGCGACCACTTTCACTTTGTCCATGATTGGGATCAGCGATTGATCGTCCACACGCTCTTCCCGGAATTGCAGCGGCGTCACCATGCCGTCCACCAATCCGACGGCGATGCAGTAAGGAAGCGAATGATCGGCAGTCTCCTTGGAATCCGGCCGGTACTTGTGAGGGTCCCCCAGGATGTCGGCGGCGCGCGCGATCACTTCGACTTTGATCTCTTTCACATCGTCGGCCTTGATGTTGTTATCCTTCACCGTCTTCATCATTGCGGTGAGCGGCGAATGACTAAGCGCTTCAATCGGAAAGCTCTTCATCCCGCAATCGAGAATCCGATAGTGCGATGTCGGCGACGTCGGCAGGTCCTTGACCAATGCCTCACCGTCGAAAGTCGCCGGTTGTCCTTTGTATTGCACGTGACTGAACACGGCGAACAAGCCTTCCTTGCCGTCAATGATGTGTTCGGGACCCGAAAATCCTTCGCGCGCCAGCAGCGCGCTCTCGACACCCATGCGTCCCGCCCATGGATCGACCGTATTTTTCATATTCGTCAGCTTGCCCGCGGTCACCGCACCCGGGCAAAATGTCCGTGATGCGCTAATGCCAATGGCGGACACCATCTGCTCAGGCGTGAGCTTCAGCGCACGACCGGCCGCGACCGGCGCAGCAAACGCGCTCAAGGTGGCGTGATGCCACCCATATTCGCGCACACCTGGCCGCCCGATTTCGCAAAGACGCATTTCGATTTCGTAGGCGATGACCGTGGCGAGAATTAGATCTTTGCCGCTGAGACCTTCGCTTTCACACAGTGCCAGCGGCGCCGCGATGAGATCACTCGGGTGACATGGATCGGCTTTCCAATAAATGTCGTTGTAATCCATCGCGCGGATCATGTGGCCGTTCAAAAACGCCGCATCGACTGGATTCGTTTTGAAACCGGAAACAAATGCGGTCGCTTTGCTCCCGCATGCGGGACGGTCCCCGCCAACGGACGAGTCCGCCGTGGCGGACATCGCGCGGTAATGTTTCAACAAGATCTTAGCGTCCTCCTGCTGACTACCACCCAGCGCGCAGCCGATGGAATCGAACCAGAATAATTTCGCTGCCTGAATTGCCTCCGGTGAAAGATCTTCGTATTGCAACGCGCAAGCCCAGTTGGCGATTACATGCGAGAGGAGACGTTTTGATTGAGTTGATATTTGCGCCATAACGATGTCGATTTTTGAAATTTAGTGAGCTTGACCGGACTGTGCCGTTTTTCAAGCCGCTTCCCCTCGTGAAGAACTGCGCCCAAATACCTTCGCAATTGGCACTGGGTTCAACTAACGGCTCCGCCATGACTCTTCCTTGTAATAAATCGAGCCTATGGCAGAAGCAGCGCGCATGAACACGCGCGGGGGGAGCGCATGTGTAGGCGGTCACGCAGTCCGCCGCGGCGGACTGGCGCGACCCCGAAAGTTTTCGGGGGAGCGACCAATCCTTAGGATGCAAATGTTGACGATTTACGGTATTGCTAACCGTTGAAACGGACTTCCAAGGGATGAAAAAAAAATGAAGTCTGGCAGTTTCTTCGGGGAGCTGAAAAGGCGTAACGTTTACAAAGTTGCCGTCGCTTATGCTGTCGTCGGGTGGCTCTTGATTCAGGTTGCTACGCAGGTTTTTCCGTTCCTGGATATTCCAAACTGGGCGATTCGCCTCGTCATTCTCGTGACTGCACTCGGTTTTCCTATTGCGCTGATTATCGCCTGGGCGTTCGAGCTCACACCTGAAGGAATTAGGCGAACCGAAGATGCCGATGCTGCGGGCCAACGTTCGCGCGGCGGAATTTGGATGGCGCTTGTTGTAACCGCGGCCGCGCTCTCGCTCGGTCTTTTTTTCCTCGGGCGCTACTCCGCTGGAAATGCGCGATCTCAGAACCCGGCTTCGCATGGCTCCGGCGCGGCAAGCAGCGAAGCGGTTACAGCTGTTCCTGAGAAGTCGGTCGCAGTTCTGCCATTGCTTAACGAAAGCGGTGACCCGAAGGACGAATATTTTTCGGATGGATTGTCGGAAGAACTGATCGCTGCTCTAGCACAAATCAACGGGCTGAAGGTCATTGGTCGCAGTTCTTCATTCCGTTTCAAAGACAGGCATGAGGACCCGAAAGCGATAGGCGAGAAGCTAGGCGTAAGCACGCTCCTCGAAGGCACGGTGCGCAAGCAGGACGATCGTGTACGCATCGTGGCTGAACTCGTGAACGCCGCAGACGGCATCGCGCTCTGGACGCGAACGTTCGATCGCGAATTAAGAGATATCTTCACAGTTCAGCAGGAAATCGCCAGGGCCGTCGCTGAGTCACTCAAGGTGACCTTGCTTGGTTCGAATGAAAAATCGGCCCAGATGGCGTCGAACAGCGTGGAAGCACACAACGCTTACCTTCAGGCCCATTTCCATTTCCAGCGCCGTAACGTCGAGGATTACCGCAAAGCCATCACTTATTTCGATCAGGCGATCCAGCTCGACCCGAATTATGCCTTGGCTTACGCAGAACGTTCGGAGGTGTGGACCATGATTGGGGACCTCACCGGCCAACGCGCGACCGCGTACCCGAAAGCGCGCAGCGATGCTGAGAAGGCCGTCGAGATCGCGCCCGTCCTGGCCGAGGCGCACGCGGCCCTGGGCTGGGTCCGCTTTTTTGGCGAATGGAAATTTGCCGAAGGCCTGAGCGAGCTAAACCGTGCGAAAGAACTTTCTCCGGCAAATCCCACCGCCAACGATCTGCTGGCGCGAGTAATCGTTTACCTGGGGCGAATTGATGAGGCCGAGCGACAGGCGCGGCAAGCGGTGGAACTCGATCCGTTGTCTGTTGCGACACAATTCAACCTGGGGCGGGTGCTTTTCATTGCGGGAAAACTTGACGAGGCAGACGCGGCTGGACGCAAAGTGGCAGAGTTACAGCCGTCAGCGTCTTCCAGCCACCGATGGCAGGTGCTCGTCGCTGTGCAACGTGGCGACGGCGAGACCGCACTACGCGAAGCGCAATTGGAGCCTGACGACGGGTTTCGTCCTTTCGAACTGGCGCTCGCACATTACGTACGTGGCGACCGCAAGGCGGCGGACGCGGCTTTGGCCGAGCTCGTGGCCAATAGCAGAAATGGCCTGGCCTATCAAATCGCCCAAGCGTACGCCGTACGAGGCGAGATAGAGAAAGCTTTCGAATGGTTGCAAATCTCGTTTGATAATCACGACGGCGGGACGCTTAGCCTTGGCGTCGACCCATTATTGCGTGGCTTGCACGACGATCCTCGCTACAAGAACTTGCTCGCCAAACTCGGTTTACCTGGACCGTCATGAACGAAAGGCCTTGCTTTTTCGCGGAGCTCGGGGAAATGGGGAGCTTCTACTAGCGGTAACGGTGGCGCATTGGTTTTCCGAACTAATACTGAAGCACCAGCGCTATGTGCCTTGGAGGTAAGCAAGGCTCTTAAGAGCTATCCCAACTTACACGTTCTGAAACAAGGGATCGATCCGCACCGTGCCGCTAAACCAATCCGCTGGTCCTTTGCCGGATGGTTCTGAACCAACTCTTGATTTCCATTCTCAACTCCATTGTTAACTGACTCCTGTTTGTCATGACGACTACTTCTTAAATTGCTTTCAGGAAACATTTGTTCAATGCGTCCGCCGCCATCAAAGCACGCTTCCAAGTTCGGTGTGATCAAGCTTCACTTTCGAAAAAGAACCCGTACCCTCACGTACGAACAAAAAGGCGGTTGGCAAAGCGCGGCGGACGTCAACGGCATCAGCCTCGATGCGCATATTCATGCGCTCTATGGGCTGGTTTTACAACACGCCGGGAAAAACATTCTCATGATTGGGTGCGGCGGCGGCACTCTCGGTACCATGCTGGCTCGAGCAGGGAAGCGGGTATCGATTGTTGAGATCGACCCAGTCTCAATCAGGCTCGCAAAGCGCTACTTTGGTCTGCCGCGAAACATCGCCTGTCATGTCGACGATGGATTGGCATTCATGAGAAAAAAACGCCGGCACTATGATTTGCTCATTGTGGACGCTTTTACCGGCGAGAAGATTCCCGCCCACATGAAGGATGCGGCATTCTTTGAGGCGGCAGGCCGCTGCCTGCGACGCAACGGCCTGGCCATGGTCAATGTTTGTCTGGAACGGAAGTCAGATCCGACGGCAGATAGAATCGCTGCGGGATTCAAAGAAAGGGGCTGGTCCGTGCGGCTCTTGGATAGCCCTGGCGCGGAGCGTAACGCTATTGTCCTAGCGGGAAACGTGAAGAACCTGCGACGGCCCAGGTTGCTGCTCGTGCCTGAAGCCGGCGCGAAACAGACGGGCAAAGAATTGACCGCCATGCGCTTCCGCCGGCGACGGTCGATTTTCCGAAACCGCGGAAGGGTCCGGTGACAGCTCCTTAGACTGCTACCGCCTTCACCAATCTTTTGACGAGAAGATACACAGGATAACTGACTGCAATTCCTATCATAGCATAGAGGCTGTTTTGGGTGCTACTCACGATGAAGGCAATCAACAGCAGACCGGCCCCAAGAAATACGATTGTTGGAAGCACCGGATAGCCGTGCGCTCTGAACGGTCGCGGAAGGTCCGGCTCTCTCCAACGCAAAATAAAGATCGTGCCGAAGGCCGTTACATCTACCAGCACACTTAGGAACGCGGTAAAACCGAATAGCCTGTCGAAGCTGCCGAGGCCTGCGAGCATGATGGCTACCAACGCAGTCACGAGCAAGGCCGTGGTAGGTGTACCTCCGGTATTTACCCTTGCGGCGGAATAAAAAAAGAGGCCATCGCGACTAAGAGCGAACATCACTCGCGGTGTAAAAAGGAAGGAGGCGTTGATAATTCCAAGGAGGGACACTAACATGATGCTAGTCACGATCTGGCTGCTATAACCGCCGAAGATGAGCTGGGCGGCATCTGCCGCCGCCAGTTTTGAGCCTGCTAGCTTCGACATCGGTAACGCATGTAGTATGGCGAGGTTAATGAGCACATAGATCGCCATCACCAAAGCGACGCCGGTAAACAGCGAACGAGGAATGCTTTTCGCTGGATCAGTGTTCTCCTCCGAGAAGTAAACCGGTGCATGCCAGCCGGAGTAGGTGCCAAGAATGCTTTGCATCGACAAAGCGATGGCCACAAACAAAAGCTTCGGATCGGAAAAGAGCGACGGCTTTGCGCTTGGGGCAACGCTTAGATTCGGGCTGAAAAGAAAGCAGGCAGCGATGATGACGAAGAAAGCGAGGACTTTGAACAAGCTCATGATCTCTTGAGCGCGGCTACCCACACGCAGGCCGAGCCAGTGAAACGCGGTGAAGAAGATCAAGACAGCAATTGCCGCCGGCGTTACGACACTGGGATTATAAGAGAAGACTCCAGCGGCGTATTCGGTTAACGCAACTGCCAAATACGCCATCGAACTGGTGCGAAGGAGCCAATCACTCCAGCCGACAAGAAATCCACCGAACTCACCATACGCGCGACGAGCATAAACGTAAGGTCCGCCGTCCAGCGGCAGCATTGTGCCGAGCTCAGCATAGGTATTCGCACCGGCGAAAGCATACAGTCCGGAGACTATCCATGCGCCCATGATGAGTCCGCTGTGACTGAGGTGGGCCGCGACGCTCCCTGGAATCCGCAGAATGCCGATGCCGATTGTTCCGCCAATGCCGACCGCCACGCCAAAGGTGACTCCGAGGATGCGAAGCAACCGTTCTTTGCTGGACGACGGCGTATTAACAAAGGCTGGCTTCCTCTCCATGCGTTCGGCTTATCCGATTCCGCGCTACGCGGCAAGAGCACAGGACCACGCCACGTCGATCTGGACTTTGCTCTGCCTTCTGTACAATTAGCCGGCCGATTACTGGCGGAACGTGAATCTAAGCAATTTCCTAGCCGAACTGAAGCGGCGCAATGTCGTCCGCATGGCTGGGCTTTATCTCGTCGGCGCATGGCTGCTCACTCAGGTCGCGAGCACCGTCCTGCCGATGTTTGGCGCTCCGGATTGGTTGCCCCGCAGCATCGTCAGCCTGCTGGCAATTGGTTTCGTTCCGACGCTGATCTTTAGTTGGGTCTTCGAACTGACCCCGCAAGGCTTGAAGCGCGATGAGGACGTAAGGCCGGAGGAATCAATCGCGCCACAAACTGCGCGGCGCATGAATCGCATGATCATCGCCGTGCTGCTGCTCGCACTCGGATATTTTGTGTTCGACAAATTTGTCCTGACGCCACGGCGCGAAGCGGCGCTCCTTGCGGCTCGGACATCGACGGAACCCAAATCTGTACCCAGCGCCAAGTCCGTCGCCGTGCTGGCCTTCGCCAATCTCAGCGACGACAAGGGCAGCGAATATTTTTCAGACGGAATCAGTGAGGAGTTGCTGACTGTGCTGCAAAAAATTCCCGGCTTGCACGTCGCCGCGCGGACCTCAGCGTTTTCCTTCAAAGGCAAGAATGCGACGGCGCAGGAGATCGGGCAGAAACTCGGCGTGGCGCGTCTGGTCGAGGGAAGTGTGCGCAAGGCCGGCGACGTTGTGCGTATCGCGGCCCGGCTCACTCGCACGGACACGGGCGAGCAACTTTGGTCAGAAAATTTTACGCGCGATTTGAAGGACGTGTTCGCCGTCGAAACCGAACTCGCCCAGACCATCGTCGGGCAGTTGAGCGGTCAGCTCACGGGTGGCGCCGCGGATCCGGCTGCGAAGGCGGAAATTCAAGCGCAGGTGCAGGCGGCGGAAAAGGGCGGGACGAAAAATGTGGAGGCCCACGAGCATTATCTGCAGGGCCGGTTTTATAGTGATCGCCATTCGGAAAAAAGCGCTGCTGAGGCCCTCGCTGCTTATCAACAGGCAGTGGAGCTGGACCCCGCCTTCGCGCTCGCATGGGCGGGCCTTGCCCTAACGCACGTTTGGTACTGCGAGTTTTCCACCGAGGCGGGACGAACCGGTTTCGATACCCATCTGGCAGGAGCGCGAGAAGCAACGGCAAGGGCTTTGTCCCTCGAGCCTAACCTGCCGGAAGCGTTGCTCGCCCGCTCGGAGATTGAGCTCAATTTCGATTTTGACTGGAAAGGTGCGGCCGAAACATTACGAAAGGCGCTGAGTCTGGCCCCCGCAGATCCGGCGCTCCGAATCGCCGCGGGCAACCTTGAAACAGCTCGCGGGGATATGACTCGGGCCATCGACCTCTATCGCCAGGCCGTCGCGTTGGATCCCGTTAACCCGCGAGCCCGTTCGTTCCTGGCGTTCAACCTGGCGGTGGCCGGTCGGTTTTCCGAAGCGCGGGCGGAATTTCCGAGGGTTGTGGAGTTGAATCCGGCGGCGCCTTGGGCCCATGCCGGTCTCGGTCTCGCCTTCCTCATCGAAGGAAAGTTCGAGGAGGCGGCGGTCGCTGCGCGAGACGATGCGGGCGAGTGGGCCCGGCTTCTCATAGTGGCATGCGCCTATTGGGGCGAGAAACGAATCCCGGAATCAGATGCGGCGCTTGCTCAGTTAACCGCGACCTTCGCCGATACGGCAGCTTACCAGGTCGCCGAGGTCTATGCGTATCGCGGGGACAAGGATCAGGACTTCGAGTGGCTCGAGCGCGCGCGCCGGCAGCGCGACGGGGGTCTGGCCGGTATGCGGAGGGATCCGCTCCTCGCGAACCTAAAAACGGACCCGCGCTGGAATGCATTCTTGCAAACGATCGGCCTGGCCGACGACCAATTGAAATGAGCGCCCGCTAAATGCCTAACGAGTCGCGCTTCGGCGATAAGATAATTCTGCACTCTGAGCGATGAACTCTCGCCATTTCGGTTCCGAATTGCGTCGGCACAATGCTGACAAAGTCACCTTCGCGAATGTAGTCGACTAATTCAGTTCGTTAAGTCTCTGGTTTCCGGATACAAATACTTGCCAATGCTGGCCCCCGAGTCTGCCTCCGACGTAAAATTCGAGATTGGTCATGTCTTGTTCATCGACATCGTGGGTTACTCCAAGCTGCTCATTCACGAGCAGAGCGAGCAGATGCAGACGTTGCGAGAAATCGTGCGCGGCACGGAGCAGTTCCGCCTGGCTGAAGCCGAAGGCAAACTGCTGCGCTTACCGACCGGCGATGGTGGCGCGCTTGTGTTTCGCACTAGCCCCGAAGCGCCGGTCCGCTGCGCGCTGGAAATCAGTAAGGAGCTCAAGAAGCATCCCGAGCTTCGGGTGCGAATGGGAATTCACAGCGGTGCGGTCAATGAAATCAGCGATCTGAACGAACAAGCCAACATTGCCGGCGCTGGCATCAACATCGCGCAGCGGGTTATGGATTGTGGCGATGCCGGTCACATCCTGCTATCACGGCATGTCGGGGAAGATTTGGAGCAATATCCGCGGTGGCGCTCGCTTCTGCGCGATCTTGGTGAGTGCGAAGTGAAGCACGGCGTCCGCATCTCGTCCTTCAATATTTCGCCATCACAGCAGCGTGGGCGGGCGAGAAGAAGCTTGCCTTGCAACAACTGGAAGCTGGGCTGCGTGCTCCCGCCGCATCATGGGCGCTGAGCTACGGTGCCTTAAAACTGCACCCCTTCTGGGACCCGCTCCGCGGCGATCCGCGCTTCAAAAAAATCGTAGAGTCCCTCGCGCCGAAAGAGAGACACTAATTTCACGAATTGTCACCAATCGGACGACGACTCTCGGTTTGATTCGTGTGGATTCGTGAAATTCGTGTCTACAATCGTCGCCTCGCTGGCACCGAACTGGCCGACCTCGCCGCAGCGCTAAACAGGCTGCAGTTTGCGCTCGTTCTGAATGACGATCGTCGGGTTCGGATTGCTCGGCGGCACTGGCAGGCCCTGCTGACGAATCACCTCGACGTGATCTGCCATTCCTGAGCGTGCCTTGTAAACGCAGTCCTCGATAGAGTGGCCGATGCCTGTGAATCCCTCCAGATCCGGTGAGTAGAAGCCAAAAAAATCCGGATCGTCGGTCGCTTCGATAATGAGTGAATATGGCAATGTGATCATTTCTATTTCAGTCCTGCAGCTTTGAGTATTGCATGGCACGTGCCGGTCGGCACCTCTTTTGCGCCGTGGAAATCTACACGAATCAAGCGGGGATGACCAGTCTTGACATAGTAGCGGATCGAGCCTTTCTCTTTTATCAGCCGGAATCCATTTTGCTCCAGCAGTCGCACGAGTTCAGTGAACTTCATCTGCTTGCAGCATAACAAGAGCATGGAAACCGCTGCAAGCCGACGCGAACATCAACGCTGGGCTGAACCGCTGCTCCGGCTCGATCCGATGTTCGATCTGCTCCAGAATGATCCGCGCTTCCAAAAACTCGCCGAGTCGGAAGCGCCGAAAGACAATTAAACTACGGATCACCCGCCGTCGCCGATGCTACGGCGGGCAGGCACGGATAAAACGGATGAAGAGATGATTCACGAGGAGTTGAGCGACAAAATCATCAGGGCCGCAATGGATGTGCCTTTGTCATGTCGAGCGGAGTCGAGACATCTCTAAATTTCTGATTCATGGCGCGTGATTACAACTTCTGGGTCTATATCATTACCAACAGGAACCATTCGGTTCTTTACATCGGGGTGACGAACCGCCTCTCTCGCCGGACTTATGAGCACCGCGAAGTTGCCAAGGTGGGGTTCGCTGCCAAATATCAGTGCAAAAACCTTATCTATTACGAACATTATCGCGACATCCGCGGCGCGATCGCTCGAGAATCGCAATTGAAGAAATGGTCGCGAGCGAAGAAAAATCGGCCTGATCAATCGATTGAACCCACGTTGGGAAGACCTTGGTGCTGACGTGTTATATGAGATTTGATTCGCTCATTTCCCATTCGCTCAGCCTCCGGCCTTCCCGTCGATGTCGCGGCTTCCCAAGCCGCTCCATTCTCGACACTGTGGAGTTTACCCTGAGCGAGCGAAGCGAGTCGAATGGGCTACGCTCGAAATGACAGAACGCCCGATTGGAATGGAAACGCGTATTGCGCCCGCGAGAAGCTGCCGAACACGACACGCCTGATTTTTATGCCTGAGCCTTGCTTATCCGTGCTATCCGTTTAATCCGTGGTTCTTTTCAGACTTTCAAAAAATCGTCGTCTCGGCCGCGGCAAAAGAATAGGCTAGAGAGGGTTGCTCTCAGCCAGTAAAGTCCCGCTTCACGGCTGACGAGCACAAGGCGAAGCGCCTGGAGATCGCGCACGTGCTCTTCATGGACATCGTCGGCTACTCCATGCTGCTGACCGACGAACAATCGGAAGCGCTTCAGGAGTTGAACCAGATCGTGCGCAGTACCGAAGCGGCGCGCGAGGCCGAGGCTGCAGGAGAGCTTACTGTTTTGCCGACGGGCGATGGCATGGCGCTGGTTTTCGCCGGTTCAGTGGAACAGCCGGTCGAATGCGCCTTGGAGATTAGCCAAGCTTTGCGCGCGCAGCCGAGTCTGCCGGTGAGAATGGGAATCCACAGCGGCCCGATCCATCATGTGAAGGATGCAAACGGACGCGAAAACATTGCCGGCGTAGGCATCAACATCGCGCAGCGAGTGATGGATTGCGGCGACGCCGGCCACATTCTCGTGAGTAAACGCGTCGCCGACGATCTCGCGCAACACCGTCGATGGCAGCCGTACATCCATGAACTGGGCGACGTGGAAGTGAAACACGGAGTTGTTGTCTCGTTAGTTAATCTTTACGCCGAAACAATTGGCCAATCCCACGCCGCCGACGCGGCTCGGAAAAGCCAGCGGCACCATCCGCAGTTCCAGAGTTAGGACACGCAAAGCACTCTCTCCGCTTGCCCGAGCGATCTTCATCGTCGCGGCGTTACTCCTCGCGCTTGCCATCGTGTCAGTAATTTTTGCGCCTGCGATCCTGCGGTCGCTCGGAAAAAGCCAGGTAACATCATCACCCCAGGTTCCAGCCATTCCATCACCCCCGTCTCTCGCCGATACCATTAAGAGCGCAGTCGCCAAGCAGATCACCGATGAGTTGCAGGGCGAACTTTCTCGTAAGAAAAACGCCGCGGTCCAGCCACCTCCTACCGGTTCGGCGATCCCAGAGAAAAGCGTCGCTGTTCTGCCGTTCGACAATCTTAGCCGCGACCCGGACAACGCTTACTTTTGCGAAGGCGTGCAGGACGAGATTCTCACTCGTCTGGCAAAGGTATCAGACTTGAAAGTCGTTTCGCGTACATCGACGCAGCATTTCAAAAGCTCTCCAGATAATCTGCCACAGATCGCGAAGCAGTTGGGTGTGATGCACGTCCTCGAAGGCAGTGTGCAGAAGTCTAACGATCAGGTGCGCGTGAATGTGCAACTGATCAACGCGCTGACCGACGCGCATCTTTGGGCCGACACATACGATCGAAAGCTTACCGACATATTCGCGGTCGAAAGCGAGATCGCGAAAACGATTGCTGACACGCTACAGGCGAAGGTGACGGGCTCGGAGAAACAAATGATGGCGGCGCAGCCGACGAGCAACACGGAGGCGTACGAGCTTTATCACAAAGGAAAATCGCTGTGGGAGAAGCGTTCCGGTGATAATATTCCAAAAGCGATCGCCTATTACGAGCAGGCGATTGCGCGCGACCCGAATTATGCGCTGGCTTACACAGGTCTGGCCAAAGCCTATATCCTGCTCCCTTTTTACACGGGTGCGGACCGGCTCGATGCAGGCTCGAAGGCCAAAGACGCGGCACTCAAAGCTCTCCGTCTTGATCCCAATCTGGCCGAAGCGCACGCCGCGCTCGGCAAGGTACTCTTTTTTCGCGAGATCGATTTGGCCGGCGCCATGCGCGAATACAAACGCGCGATCGAACTCAATCCGAACGACGCGACGGCACATCATTGGTTCGGCAACGACAGCCTGGCAGCCCTCGGACGATTTGAGGAGGCCATTGCCGAAGGCAAGCGCGCGATTGAGTTAGATCCGCTGTCCACAGTTATTAACGTGGACCTGGGTGAAACCTTCTATTACGCCCACCGCTACGACGAGGCTGAGAGGCAAATGCGAAAAACCCTCGAGATTGATCCAACATCCTTCTACGCGCACTATAATCTCGGCATCGTTCTTCAATTAAAAGGCGACTTGTCTGGCGCGATTGCCGAATACAAAAAGGCAAAGCAATTAGGCGACAATCCACTTGTGTCGACGCTCTGCGCTCAGGCTAAAGCTCAGGCTGGCGACAAGGATGCCGCGCTGCGAATGCTGAGCGATCTCGATAAGATAAGTCAGCACCGCGAAGTGGTTGGCTACTTGCGCGCTCTGCTTTATCTCAGCCTGAACAATAAAGATGAAGCACTGCGCTGGCTCGAACAGGGTTTCGCGGAACGCGATGGCTCCAATATCTGCTGGATCAAAGTCGATCCATTGCTCGATTCATTACACGGCGATCCGCGCTTCGAAGCGCTGGTCCAAAGAGTGGTCGCGCCGAAATCAGAAGCGAAGCAGTGAAAATCGATAACTTCTTCGCCGAGCTGAAGCGACGCAATGTTTACAAGGTCACGGTTGCAGATATCGCCGCGCGCGCGATTATGAATCGTGCGGCGTCTCACGCCGCGCCGAAAGAGCTCGGCAGCGCCTGCGCCCATGCCACCGCCGCCATAAGAAGCTTGGTCAAAGTTATTCGTCCGCAAAAGATCTGAGCCAAGGCGATAAAGATGATTTACATCCGCACGCAAATTCGAGATCGAAATGAACCCTCAATTCGTTAGCTGCTTCGACCCATCAGATGTTCATCGCCGCCCGCAGTTCGTTGCCTCCGCCGCGGTAGCAAAACAAAGAGCCGCCACGCGGCCCAGCGTGACGGCTGATTGCAAAATGCGGTTTGTCTCTTTCGGCAGTCCTAGTGATTATCCACGACCGTTTGCGCTGCAGGCTTGCTCAGTTCGAGCTGGGTACTCACCTTTTGCAAACCGGCGGTAAGCGCTTGAATTTGCTTTTGCTGCTCCGCGAGTCTCGACTGAAAGTCCTGCTTTAACTGCGCGATGGTCGCTTTCTGTTCCTCTAATGTCCGGTGTTCTTTCAGGAACTCGTTGAGCAACATCGCGTTCACCGCGTCGTAGCGCACGGTGTAAACCTTCCCTTCTGCATCTCGGACCACCAGGTCGGGGTTTACCTTCGCTACGTCCTCGGCTACGAGGCCAAACTGCGGGACACCCTCGGGGTCAAACTCTTTCTTGTAATGGAATGTGACCGGCTTGAGCGCCAGGATTGCTTCGCTTGCCTTGTCCATGGGCTTAATCTCATCCTTGAAGCGTGCCGATGAGGGTGTCGTCCCGAGTTGGCCATTGGCATTTATGAAAACTGGCGTTCCCATCGGAGCGGTCTTTCCCATAATCCCAGCGATATACGTGGCTGTCTGGGTTCCTATCGTGCCAATGCGGATGGTGTTGGCCTCGCCAGCAACACCAACGTTCCCGACATCGATGTTGTTGTCACCAGTGGTGAGATTTGCACCGGCGAAATTGCCCAAGGCGATGTTGCCGATACCAGTTGTGTTATTCAAGAGCGCATCATAGCCGCTGGCCGTGTTGCTGTTGCCGGTTGTGTTGGAGAAGAGCGCAAAATAACCAATTGCCGTATTGTTCGGCCCGGTAGTGTTGGAGAAAAGCGCGAAACTACCGGTAGCCGTGTTCCGGATGGCGGTGGTGTTGGAAAAGAGCGCGTCATGACCATCGGCCGTGTTGTTGTTCCCGGTTGTGTTGAAAGTCAGTGCAGCACGACCAGTAGCCGTGTTGCGTTCGCCGGTCGTGTTGCTATTGAGCGCAGCAAAACCGTTGGCCGTGTTTCTAACGCCCGTTGTATTGGTGCTAAGCGCTGTAGAACCGGTGGCAGTGTTAGAGTCGCCCGTTGTGTTGCTGAAGAGCGCATCAAAACCTATGGCCGTGTTCTCGGTGCCCGTTGTGAGGCTGAAGAGGGCATCAGTGCCCTCCGCGGTGTTGTCGCCGGCGTAGCCTCCGTCCGGTGGTGGCGATAGCTGTGCTTGCGCCGTCGGCGAAAGCACCAAAGCAGCGAGCACGAGTGGAATGAGAACTAAACCGTATCGCAAAGGCGACCGGCTGATCGAACTTGTTATCAGTGGAGTTTTCGCTTTGATGAAGCGCCTGTTCCGTTCCCCCCGATTAGCTTGGCTCGACGGCGGGAACATCATTGGTTTAATAGGATTCTTTTTCATTTTCTTCTCCTTTACATGTGAGTTATTTTGTTTTGTCCGCGCGGGAGGCCTGAGGCGACTCGCGCGTGGTCAGTTTTGCTCTGCCCGTTATGAAAGTCTTTAAGTCGTGGCTGAATTTTTCTGAATTGTTGTGAAAACGACGATGCAAGCTACGCCTGCTCACCTCTACGAATTTGGCGATTTCCGGCTCGACACGGCGAAACGGGTCTTGCGGCGGCTGGATGGGACGATGGTGCCCCTCACCCCAAGAGTGTTCGAAACGCTCCTTTATATGGTGGAGCATCACGATACCGTCCTCGATAAGGAACGGCTGATGGAGGCGGTCTGGCCTGATTCGATCGTCGAGGAGAACAATCTGAGTCAGAACATCTCGACGCTGCGGCGTATTTTTGGCGAAACGCCGGGCTCACACGGCTATATCGTGACGGTTCCGGGTCGCGGCTATCGCTTCGTTGCGCAAGTTAGAGAGCAAACCGACAATGGCAGTGCCACAGTCGAGGCAGAGGAAGCAACAGGACCAACATCGCCAGAGAATGGAGCGGAAGCGGCTACAGGAAAGGATCGACAGCAGTCGCCCGGAAAGACTGGCGGGCTCTTGGCGCTCGCCGTTCTCGGTGTAATTGCGCTCACGGCCGCGTTCCTTGCGCGAGGCCCGAGCGTTCGCTGGCCTGAGAAACATAAGATCGCAAAGGCACCTCCGGCACCGTCGTCCGGCACGGTGACCGATATCGTGCGCTCGATCGCAGTCTTGCCGTTCGAAAACCTAAGCGGCAACCCCGAAAACGCATACTTTACTGATGGAATCCAGGAAGAGATCCTGATGCGTCTAGCGAAGATTGCCGATCTAAAAGTGGTCTCGCGGACGTCGACAGTGCGCTATAAGAGGTCGCCGGAGAATCTGCGCGAGATCGCGACGCAGCTCGGCGTTGCAAACGTCCTGGAAGGCAGCGTCCAACGCACCGCTGACCGGGTGCACGTAAACGTGCAGTTAATTAAAGCGGCAAGTGACACGCATCTCTGGGCGGAAGCGTACGACCGAAAGCTGACCGACATTTTTGCCGTTGAGAGTGAAATTGCGAAAACGATCGCCGATAGCCTGCAGGCGAAGCTGACTGGCTCCGAGCGAAACGCAATCGCGGCGCAACCGACAGAGAACACGGAAGCGTATCAACTTTATTTACGGGGTCGGTATCTTTGGAACAGGCGCACGGGCGAAAATCTTAAAAAAGCGCTCGCCTATTTCGAGCAAGCAGCTGAGAAGGATCCCCACTACGCCCTCGCCTACGCAGGCATGGCCGATAGTTGCGTTTTGATTCCCATCTACGCCGCAGGAACTCCTCAAGACTATCTTCCTCGCGCGCGAGTTGCCGCGCAAAAGGCAGTCGAGCTCGACGATACGCTGGCCGAAGCGCACACCTCCCTCGCCTACGTGTTCTTTTATGATTTCGAGTATGCCCAATCGGTAAAAGAATTCGAACGCGCGATTTCCCTAAATCCGAATTACGCGATGGCCCACCTGTGGTATGGCTTAGGCCCGCTTTCGGCGATGGGAGAGTTCGACAGAGCTATCGCCGAGGAAAAACGAGCCCTCGAGCTCGACCCAGTCTCGCCGATCATCAATGCTGATCTCGGGACCGTTTACACGCTCGCGCGACGATACGACGAAGCGATTGCTCAATTGCGCGACACGGTGGAAATGAATCCGCAATTTCATGGGGGCCACCGGTGTCTTGGATGGGCACTGGAATTGAAAGGCGCGACCGGTGAAGCGATTGCCGAATATCACAAAGCATTCGAGCTAAGTGACGATCCGATAATGCTCGCGATGCTGGCTCACGCCGAGGCGAGCATTGGGAAGCAAAATCAAGCCCGGCAAATACTGGGCCAGCTCACCGAAGAGGCCAAGGCCCGCTACGTGCCAGCATACGCTTTTGCCGTGATTTACCTGGCGCTTGGCGAAAAGGATCATGCGTTAGATTGGCTGGAACAAGCGGCTCGCGATCACGACGGTTTCTATATCAACCTCATCAAGTTCGAACCATTTCTCGATCCCCTGCGTGGTGATCCTCGTTTCGAAACGCTTGTTTCCAGAATCTTGTCCGGGCCTGTAAAGTAATCTCGTGAGTTCGAGCGAGCGCCGATGAATCCGAAGGAATTCTTCGGCGAGGCAAAGCGACGCAACGTTTACAAAGTCGCCGTTGCTTATGCCGTCGCCGGTTGGGCGCTCGCCCAAGGCATCGCACAGGTTTTTCCGGTGTTCGGAGTTCCAAACTGGATCATTCAACTGATTGTCTTGTTGATCGTCATTGGTTTTCCGATTGCGCTTGTTCTGGCGTGGGTGTTTGAGCTGACGTCCGAAGGACTAAAACGAACCGAGGATGCCGATCTTGCGCGGCCCCGGGCAAAATCTCAAGCTTGGGTTTATGTCGCGGTTATCGGCGCTGTTTTGTCGATCGGATTATTTTTTGTCGGCCGATATACCGCCGTAAAGGCAAACGCGTCGGAAAATAGTTTCGTAAAATCAATTGCCGTGCTGCCGTTTGAGAACATAAGCGACGACAAACAAAATAGTTACTTCGCCGACGGCGTGCAGGACCAAATCCTTACCAACCTGGCCAAGGTCTCCGAGCTGAAAGTCATCAGCCACACAAGTGCACGCCAATACAAGAGCGGTGTGCAACGGAACCTGCGCGAGATCGGTAAACAACTCGGCGTTGCGTATATCGTTGAAGGTTCTGTCCAGCGCTCGCGGGACCGGCTCCGGATTAATGCGCAATTGATCGATGCTCGAACCGATACACACGTCTGGGCGGAGACCTATGATCGCACCGCGGCGGATTTGTTCGCAATTCAGAGCGAGCTTGCGCAATCGATTGTCGCACAGCTCAAGGCAAAACTTTCGCCCCAACAAAAAGCCGAGATTGAAGAACGTCCAACCCAGGATTTGGTCGCGTTTGAGCTTTATCTTCAAGCGAAGACAATCATCGACAGTTATATCAACGCGACCGATGTGCGGGCCGCGCTGCTCCAGGCATTGAAGTCGCTCGACGAGGCAATCAAGCGCGATCCGAACTTCGTCTCCGCGTACTGTTATGTCGCGCTCGCGAACGACCTTCTTTACTTTTTCGATCTCGATGCAACTCCAGAGCGGATCACGCTGGCTGAAAATGCGGTGAACAATGCGTTGCGGCTCCGTCCCGATTCAGCGGAAGCCCGTTTCGCGCGGGCCGATTATCTCTTCCGATGCCTCCGCGACTACGATCGCGCGCTCGAAGAACTTGCCATTGCGCGACCCGGCTTGCCGAACAGCACGCCGTTTTTCATTCTCTCCGGTTACATCAATCGCCGTCGCAATCATTTTCCCGAAGCCGAACGCGATTTCTCCACGGCGTTTGCGCTCGATCCGCGGAACCCCAATGCTTACAATCTTCTCGCCGACACTTACGTGCTTGAACGCCGGTTGCAGGAAGCGGTCCACGTCTATGACAATGTCCTCGCTGCCGGCGAAACTGTTCCGATCGTCTACTTCCGGCGCGCTTCGAGCATCCAATCCGGAACCGGCGACATCCGCCCACTTCGCGATATTCTGGCAAAATTTCCGGACATGGAATTTGCCGGCGGTCAAACACCGGTCCGGGTTTGGATCTCGATGCTCGACCATGACTATACGCGAGCGGAAAAATTCCTGGCCGATTCGCCGCGAAAAGATTTTCAAGACATCGATTTCAGCTTTTATTTCCCGAAATCGTGGTACGAAGCGATGATAACGCGCGAGAAAGGCGACGCCGCCAAAGCGACGTCTGCTTTTCGCGAATGCCGCGAAATTCTCGCGCAACGATTGGTCGTTAAGCCGGAGCACGCGCGAACAATCGCCGTACTCGCGCAGGTTGATGCCAATCTTGGCCAAAAAGATTTGGCGATTAGCGAGGCGCAACATGCCATCGATCTGATGCCGACATCGAAAGATATTTACGACGGCGCTCTGGTGTTAGAAGGCCTTGCTCAGGTTTACACTTGGAGCGGTGAACACGACCGCGCCATCGAAGTGCTTCAAAAACTTGTGTCGATGCCAGGCTACACCAACTACGGCCGTTTGAAGCTTTATCCGTTGTGGGCTCCGCTGCGCGGCAATCCTAAGTTTGAAAACATCGTAACGTCCCTTGGTCCGAAATAAATTTCTTCAGGAGTTGGAAAAAACATGGGCAATTTCTTTTTAGAACTGAAGCGGCGCAACGTTTACAAGGTTGCGGTCGTTTACGCGCTCGTTTCGTGGCTGCTAATCGAGATTGCGTGGATTGCGTTGCCGATGTTCGACGCGCCTGAGTGGATGCTCAGCACATTCATCGTATTCGTCGCGCTCGGTTTTATTCTTGCCGTAATCATCTCGTGGGCTTTTGAAATGACGCCGGAGGGAATGAAACGAACGGCGGACATTACGCCGGGCGAGGTCCTCCCTTATTGGAGCAAACGGAAGTTCACGGCATTCATCACCGGCGTTGCGGCCGTTGCGTTCCTCCTGCTTGCCTACCAATTGTTGCGATTCAGCCCGGCGCTCCAACAGCGGTCTACGGCAAAACGCACTGATAAAATTTTGATTCAGGGCAACCAGGCCGGCACGCAAATCGTGGAAGGCCAGGCAGACGGAGCGATGCGCGCTGAATATTCCTATAACGATCGCGGCCGCGGCGATCACATCATGGCAACCTGGAAACTCGATGGCGCCGGTGTGCCGGTTGAATACGAAGGCCACGGCAATGATTACATGAAGGCACCCATCGAAGAACATTTCGAAATAAAAAATGGCAGGGCGAGTTGGAAGAACCGCAGCGAACAGGGCGAGCAGGCCGTGACCGGCGAAGCGTTCTACCTGCCGATGAATGCGCCACCGGAATTTTTCGCTGTGCTCGCGCGAGCCTTATTGAAAGCGTCAAACCACAAACTCGCACTTTTGCCTGCCGGAGAAGCGACAATTGAACGAGCAGCGAGAGTAACATCGGCTAATTCGGAACTAACTGAATACCGCGTGAGTGGCCTCGGATTTTCGCCGCGATCAATCTGGCTGGATCGACAGGGGCGAGCGGCGTCGGTCTCCTCCTGGTTTTCTGTTTTACCTGAGGGACGCGAGTCAGCGATTGATCAGCTCCGGACGGCGCAACAAAAGACCGATGCCGTCTGGTCGGAACGCATCGATCGCACCCTGGCACACAAACCAAATGGCGACCTCGTGATCCGCAACGCGCGCTTGTTTGATCCGCGCGATCTCAGCGTTACTCCCGGGACCGGTGTGCTCATCCGCGGCGAGCGCATCGTGCGCGTCGCGCCTGATGCCGATCTAAAACCATCTGCGAACGCGGCAATCATCGACGCGCACGACTGTTTTCTCATGCCGGGTTTGTGGGACGATCACCAACATTTCAGTGACAACGACGGCGCGCTTGATCTCGCAAACGGCGTGACAAGCGCGCGAGACATGGCCAATGACACCGATACTTTTCTCCAACGCGTGGAGCGGTTTGATAATGGCAGCGAGCTCGGGCCGCGCGTATTAAAAGCCGGAATCGTTGATGGCACTGGCGAATTCGCGGGCCCAACCAAAATGCGTGTCGACACCGCCGAGCAGGCAATTCAGGACATCGACTGGTATGCCGATCACGGTTACGCACAGCTCAAGATTTATTCGTCAATCAAACCCGAACTCGTTCCGGTCATGGCCGATCATGCGCATGCCCGCGGCATGCGCGTAAGCGGTCACGTGCCTGCGTTCATGTCCGCGCGCCAATTCGTCGAAGGCGGGGCGGACGAGATTCAGCATCTCAACTTTATCCTCCTCAATTTCCTTTTCCCAGAAGTGCAGGAAACGCGCAATCGCGATCGCTTCATCAAAGTGGCAGAGCACGCGCGCGATTTTCCGCCCGACAAACCGGAAGTGAGCGAGTTCATCCAATTCCTCAAGCACCATGACACCGTGCTCGATCCAACGATAAGCATTTTCGAAGGTCTGTTTTGCGGCAATCCGAGTGCGATCACGCCCGGTCTGGAACGAATCGTGCCCCGCTTTCCGTCGCAGGTGCGCCGCGCGATGTTGAGCGGCGCGCTCGACGTTCCAAAAGACAAAGAGGCTGCTTATCGCGAAGCTTTCCCGGCAATGTTGCGCCTGTTAAAGGCAATCCACGACGCCGGCGTGACGATTATCCCGGGAACCGATGCACTGGCCGGATACACGCTCCACCACGAGCTCGAGCTTTATGTGCAGGCCGGTATCGCTCCCGCTGAAGTTTTACAAATGGCAACGTGGACGCCCGCTTTGGTTATGGGTGTGAATAAAGACCGCGGCGTCATCGCCCCGGGGAAACTGGCTGACATGATTCTGGTGGATGGCGACCCGACGAAAAACATTCGGGACATCAACAACATCACCACGGTAATCAAGGACGGAAAGGTTTACGACCCAGCAGACATTGAGAAAGCGCTCGGGATCACGCCGCGCGAAACCCAGCCGAAGTAGCATATGAACTGGCAAATGGTCACTGCTATTGCTCAATTGGCGACGGTCGCCGTTGGGATTCCTTCTCTCATTTACTTCGCGGTACAGCTCCGTGAGCAGACCAAGGAACGGCGCCAGGAGGCGAGGAATGCCCTTACGATTCAATGGGGAGATCTCACCAAGGCATTGCACGAGAACGGCGAGTTTGCCGCGATCCACCTACGCGGCGTACACTCTTTCCACGAGCTCGATCCCGTTTCAAAGCTGCGCTTCAGCGCATTTCAAAACCGTTTCTTCAAAAATTTCGAAGGCATGTATTACTCGCGTCGCGAAGGAATACTGAGTTCGGAGTTGTGGGATGAGATCGAACGCACGATGAGCGACTTCCTTGCCTACGACGGCGTGCGTCAATGGTGGGAGACACGCAAGCACTGGCACACGGAAGCTTTTGTCGGTGTCGTCGAGGCTATTATCGCTCGGGGCGACAAGCCGACCGCCTATTCCACATACAACGTGACAGATGTCGCCCTGCCTAAACACGGCTGATGAGCGAAATTCGAGAGTGGCCGCGAATCGCGGTTATCGGTGCCGGCGCCGTTGGCGGTTACTTCGGTGGGATGTTCGTCCGCGCGGGCGCGCCGACAGTTTTCATTGGGCGAAAAGGGTTCGTCGATGCAGTTAATGCGAACGGTCTTGTTCTCGATAAATCGCACGGCCAGGAGCGCATCGCGGCCCGGGCGAGTACCGAGATGAGCGCAGTTCGAGATTGCTCGCTGATTCTGTTTTGCGTCAAAGCAAACGATACCTCCGCCACCGCAAAACAGATGGCTCCGTTTCTCGCGCCGGATGCGATAGTGGTGTGTTTGCAAAACGGTGTCGACAATGCCGACCGGGTTCGCGCCGCTGCGAATGTCGTCGCCGTACCCGCCGCAGTTTACGTCGCTGTGTCTGTGCCGGAAACGGGGCGCGTCAAACACCTCGCACGTGGTGATTTGATCATTGGCCCGAGGTCCAAAATAACAACGGAACTGACAAAGCTTTTCATTCGCGCCAGTATTCCCTGCCGAATCTCGGACAACATTGAAGGCGAATTATGGGTAAAGCTGCTGCGCAATTGCGCGCTGAACGCGATCTCTGCGTTGGGGCATACGCGTTACGGAGAAATCGCGCAGAACGCCGATGCAAAACAACTGATGAAACAAATTATCGACGAAGTGCTGGCCGTGGCCCAAGCGGCTGGTATCGCTCTGCCGGGCATTGGCGACCTCGAGTCAGGCATGGCGGCGGCGATGGAGCTCGCAACGCAAATGGCCGACGCGCTCTCGTCGACTGCACAGGATTTGGATCGCGGCAGATCTACGGAGATTGATGCTCTGAACGGCTACATTGCCCGTTTGGGGGCCAAGCTTGGGATCCCGGCGCCGGTCAATCACGCACTCTTCACGCTAGTGAAGTTAGCCGAGCAAAAAGCCGTCAGCTAAAAGCAGCAGCAATTTTTTGCGAAAAAAAAGCTTGCGTGTGTGCCATAGTGTTGTAGTTATCTATAACACCAAATGACCGAGCAATCGTCGACCGAACCCCACAAGCGGATGTTCGCCGGACACATGCCGCCCGAAATAGCGAATGAATCGTGAATGGAACGACAGTCAGCCGATTTATCGCCAACTACGCGATCGTGTCGTGCACATGATTCTCGACGGCGTTCTCAACGAAGGCGATCCGCTGCCGTCGGTGCGCAATGTGGCGGCCGATTATCGGCTCAACCCCCTCACTGTTTTGAAGGCTTATCAGGAACTGGTCGACGAAGAGCTCGTCGAAAAAAGGAGAGGCCTGGGCATGTTCGTCAAAACCGGCGCGCGCAATCGATTGCTCCACGGCGAACGGCAAAAATTTCTTAACGAACATTGGCCGAGAGTTCACGCGACGATTCAGCGGCTCGGTTTAGATCCAAAAGAACTTCTCGACGCCGCAGCTCGCCGCTCGGCCAAAACTGGAAAGGAGAAGCACTGACGGCATGGCCTGCATAGAAGCACGCGGTCTCCGCAAAGTTTTCGGCACAACTGTCGCCTTGGACGGTATAAATCTTCGTGTCGACGAAGGACGCATTCTCGGAATCATTGGACCCAACGGCGCGGGTAAGACTACCGCGCTGAACGCGATTCTTGGCCTTACTTCATATGAAGGAGAATTGAAAGTGCTCGGTCGCGATCCGTGGAACTCGCGCGATGACTTAATGCGCGATGGCTCATTCATCGCGGACGTCGCGGTTTTGCCGCGTTGGATCCGCGTTAGACAGTTACTCGATTACGTTGCCGGTGTTCATCCGCGGTTTGATCGCGCAAAAGCGGAAAGTTTTCTGGCGAAGACCGAGATTAAGCGTGCGAGCAAAGTCAGGGAATTATCCAAGGGCATGGTTGCGCAGTTGCATCTTGCGATTGTGATGGCGATTGACGCCCGCTTGCTCGTGCTGGACGAGCCTACACTTGGCCTGGACATTTTATATCGGAAACAATTCTACGACTCGCTGCTGAACGATTATTTCGATCGCAGCCGGACGATTATCGTAACCACGCATCAGGTCGAAGAAATACAGGATGTCCTGACCGATCTCATTTTCATCAACCACGGCCGCATTGTGCTCGAATGCAGCATGGAAGAATTTGAGTCGCGCTACGTCGAGGTGATGGTGCATCCGGACCATCTGGCCGGGGCGCGTTCGCTCAAACCAATACACGAACGGCCAGTCTTTGGCCGGACTGTTTTATTGTTCGATCAGGTCGATCGCACCCAACTCGCCGCGCTCGGTGAGGTGCGCACGCCGAGCATTGCAGATTTGTTCGTGGCGGTGATGAGCCCGCCTTCGTCCCGCAGTCGCGGGACTCTGGCGCGGCAAGCAGATCAAGTAGGAGCAGCTCAATGAATACCTCGTCCAATATCGCGAGTTCCAGGGTCACCGCCCCTGGCTACAGCAATACGCCGATGCGACCGTTCTATTGGTCGGTGCGGCGGGAACTGTGGGAGAACCGTTCGATCTACGTCGCGCCGCTGATCGTTGCCATAGTCGTCTTGCTCGGTTTCCTCGTCAGCACGATTGGTCTGCCGGAACGCCGCCGCGCTGTCTTGTTGCTTGACCCGACAAAAGCCCGAGCTGCAATCGAAGCACCGTACGACGTCGCGGCGATGATGTTGATTTTCACCGCGTTCATCGTCGGTGTGTTTTATTGTCTCGACGCGCTGCACGGCGAGCGGCGCGATCGCAGCATCCTGTTCTGGAAATCGCTGCCCGTGTCCGATCTCACCACATTACTCTCGAAGGTAACCATTCCACTGGTAGCTCTGCCGCTGGTTACGTTCGCGATCGTTGTTGCGACGCAGTTAGTCATGCTGCTTTGGACCAGCGCAGTCCTCATAACTCACGGCATGAGTCCAGGATCGACGTTGACAAATTTCAATTTATTGCAGCAGTCGCTCATTCTGCTCTACGGCTTGGTCGCGATTGCGCTCTGGCATGCGCCGATCTACGGCTGGGCGCTGCTGATTTCAGGCTGGGCTAAGAGAGCAACGTTTCTTTGGGCAGTGTTACCAGTAATCGCGATCGCCATGTTCGAGAAGATTACTTTCGACACGTCACATTTCGCTGCGCTAGTGAAGGATCGCTTACTCGGTTTTGCGCCGAACGCGTTCGCGTTTGGGTTGCACGGCGGTACTTCAATCGACTCACTCGTGCAGCTCACGCCGGGCAGATACCTGAGCACGCCAGCTCTTTGGCTTGGGCTGCTTTTCGCCGCGATATGCATTGCCGCGGGAATCCGGCTGCGCCGTTATCGCGAACCACTCTGATTCCCGAACCACTGAAAAGGAGAGAAATCCATGCACCCACTCAAGAAAGCCGCGCGGATCGCCGGGGCTATCTATTTATCGATGGTAGTCACCGGGCCTTTCAGCCTGATTTATGTTCCAAGCAAACTCATCGTGCACGGTAACGCTGCCGCGACGTCCGATAACATCCTCGCTCACGAGACCATGTTTCGTCTTTCGATTCTGGCTGATCTGGTCGGGCAGGTGATTTTCATCTGTCTCGCGATCGCTCTGTATCGGTTGCTTAGCAGCGTCAACAAGATCTGGGCTGGCTTAATGGTCGCGTTCGTTTTGGTCTCGGCCGCGGTAGGGTTCGTCAACACGCTGAACGATATCGCCGCGTTGATGCTCTTCCGTGGCGCAGATTTCCTTGCGGTATTAGACAAAACTCAGCGCGACGCCCTCGGGATGTTGTTCATTCGGCTGCACAGTCAGGGGATTTTCATCGATGAGATCTTTTGGGGACTGTGGCTCTTTCCTTTCGGGTTGCTGGTCTTTCGCTCCGGATTCCTGCCGCGGTTGATCGGTGTATGGCTAATGATCAACTGTTTCGGCTATGTAGTCCTGAGCCTCACGGCCTTGTTCTTCCCGGATCATTACGGAGCTGCCTTTAGCATTATGCAACCGGTCTTGTTTGGCGAGCTGGCAATCATGCTGTGGCTTCTGATTAAAGGCGCGAAGGTAAAACAATCGCATGAGCCGCTAATCGCAGCCGCCTAGATTTAGAACACGTTATGGCCACGATCGACAATTCACAACGGCTCGCTGCAAAGATCGCGGGCGTGAGCGGCCTGCTCGCGTTCCCGATCGTGGTTATCGGAAACTACGCGTTGCTCAGCCCGCTAGTCGTTACGGGCAATGCTGCCGAAACTGCTCGGAATATCGTGGCGCACCAAACTCAAGTGCGAGTCGCGCTCACCTGTTTTCTTACTTACAGCATTATCGTTGTTGTTCTGCTCGGAGCGCTTTATGTGATTTTTAGACCGGTAGATCGGATTCTCGCGTTGATCGGAGCCCTCTTCCGTCTCGTATTCGCGTTGTTATGGCTCCGTGCACCACTTAATCTCCTCAGCGCGCTGCGACTCCTCGGGACCGCAAGCTACCTGCAAGTGTTCGAAGCAGATCGCTTGCAAGCCTTGGCGAGGCTACAGATCGCAGCGAACTTCGACGATTACTATATCGGCCTGCCATTCTTTGGCTTGGCTGCCACTGTTTGCAGCTATTTGTGGCTGAAGTCGGGCTATATCCCCAAGGCGCTGGCTGCTTTCGGTCTGATCTCGTCTGCGTGGTGCGTAATCTGCGCGTTTGTTTTCCTCATTTTGCCCAACTTCAACAAGGTTGTTAACGACTACTGGTTCGATTCGCCGATGGCCTTGTTCGAACTCGCAGTGAGTTTTTGGCTTCTGTTTAGAGGATTACCGCCATCCACGATAGTTATTTCGCACCAGATACCAAATAGAAACATCTAGTCATCAAACCTCACCATACATTCTTATGAAAAAACTCATTGCTGTTAGCACCTGTTTGTTCTTACTTTGCAGCTTCATTTTTGCCTCCTCCTCGCCGGAACAAAACAAGGCAATCGCAAGACGCGCATTTGAAGAAGTCCTCAGCGGTGGGCGCTTCGAACTCGCTGAACAGCTTTACGCCAAAGATTTCGTCAACCACGGCATCCATCGCGATGCCAACCTGGAGGAAGACCTGACAGCACTGAAGGGTTGGCATCAGGCATTTTCCGACATATCCATCGTGCCTGAGAAGTTGATCGCGGAAGGCGATTTGGTCACGATCTACTGGATTGCGCGGGGTACCAATACCGGCACAGGCAACGGACTACCCGCAACCGGCAAAAAGGCTGAACTGGCTGGAATTACAATCTGGCGGATCGTCGACGGCAAAATCAAGGAGGAGTGGTCTGCATTTGATCAACTTTCGATGATGCAACAGCTCGGACTGCTTCCATCCAACAAGTAACCGGTGAGAAGGATGAAATGATGCAAAAGACTGAAGGAACAATAATGAACCGTGAAGCAAAAGCGAAACGTTCTCGTAAGCGATGGAAGCGCGTCCTAACATGGAGTGTAGCGGTAATTCTAGTCGCGTTGCTGGCCTGGTTTGAGATCGCCTACTGGACATCAAGTAACGACTGCGGTTACTCAGCTGCTCCGACCAATCCTATGAAAGCTATTGTTTATTGCGACTATGGTCTGGGTAATCTCAAGCTCAAGGATATTGAAAAACCCGTTCCTAATGACGATCAAGTCCTGGTCAGAGTTCGGGCGGCTTCAGTTAATCCGTACGACTGGCACTTCGTGGAAGGCACTCCCAAGATCATGCGGATGATGGGAGTGGGCCTGCGCAAGCCAAAGGACACACGACTCGGCGTTGATTTTGCCGGCACAGTTGAAGCTGTTGGTAAGAACGTCACTCAGTTCAAACCAGGGGATGAAGTCTTTGGCGGAAGAGGCGGAGCATTTGCCGAGTATGTGTGTCCTCGCGCAACTCGGGCGGTTGCGCCGAAACCGGCAAACGTGACTTTTGAGCAGGCGGCTTCTGTCAATATCGCTGGTATCACCGCGTTGCAGAGTCTGCGCGATAAAGGAAAAGTCCAGCCAGGGCAGAAGGTCTTAATTAACGGTGCGTCCGGGGGCGTCGGCACGTTTGCGGTCCAAATAGCCAAATCATTCGGCGCGGACGTGACGGGCGTATGTAGCACACGCAACATCGATCTCGTGCGATCTCTCGGCGCGGATCACGTGATTGATTACACGAAAGAAGATTTCGCGAAAAGCGATCAACATTACGACGTGATTCTCGACAATGTCCCCAACCATTCGTTGTCAGAAATCCGGCGCGTGTTGAATCCCAATGGAAATTACGTGTTGATCGGAGGAGGAGGGCCTAACGATAATCAATGGATTGGGCCTTTCGGTCGCGTCATTCACACGCTTGTGCTGTCACCATTCATCAATCAGAAAATGGGAATGATGATGGCAGACGCGAATCAAAAGGACCTGACCATTTTGGCTGATATGATGCAGACCGGAAAACTCAAACCCGTCATCGACCGTACTTACAAGTTAGATCAAGTACCCGACGCCATTCGTTATGTCGAAGCAGGGCACGCGCGCGGCAAAGTGATAATAACGGTGGAGTAGCAACTCGTATGAAAAATCTCGCTTTCACTGCGGATAAATGATCTTATCTGCTTCTATGAAGATCTTATCCGTTCTCGCATTAGCGCTCGCTGCTGGATTTTGCGTTGCGGCGGAGCCGATCTGGAACCCGGCTGATGCCGTGAAGGAAGCCGAACAAGATATTCGGACGGGGCATATCAAGTTTTATTGGTCGGGCAGCATCGCGTCGATGCCAGTTGGTGTTCCGATCGAGGTAGCGAAGAAGTATCCGCAAGCCAATGCTGGAATTGGCTGCGTCACCAACGACATACCACTTCGGAAACGACAGGAAGAATACGCCCGCCGATACAACGAGAAGATGTTTGCTTGCGTTAGTCAGAAGCATTAATGCGCACCGCCCTCGTCATTAGCGCCTTGATTGTGCCGGTCATCGCACTGGCGCTTCCGGACGACGCAACTTTGTCACGGCTTTTGCTTGGAACATGGCACGGCCATCGACACGACACTCAATATCGCGGGGACGGAACCTGGATCATGGATCCGCCCGACGAAGGCGACAACACCCGCGGAAAATGGCGGATCGAACACGGCCGGTTGATTGAGACGTGGCGAGTCTTCCGATTCGACGTCTTTGGATGAGATCATCGAACTGACTGAAAAGGTTTTTAAGTCCCGCATCATTTCACAGGAGGGACCAGGTAAGCCTGAAGGGCAGGTCCTTCCGAGCGAGATTTTCACTGTTACCCGTGTAACGACGAAGAAGTAGGTCGGGGCTCATTCGCGATTCTCGATCTGCAACATTGTGTCAGCCACCGCAGGGATACAGTCCATAATAGGATTAGACCCAACCATTCTGTATAATCCTCGTTAGGCCGTATGAGGTTTCCCACGGTGTCAATTCTTCAAAGGCAATCAGTAATCCGTATTCCGCGGCAACTTAATGCCCTTCTGGTCGTCGGCGTCACTTTGCTCTGTACGGCGGCCCCGCTGGTTCCCACCAACGCAGCCATTGCCGCTGCGAGCGGAATTGTCTTGTTGGCTATGCTGGCTTGGTACAAGCGGTGTCCGGCAGCTGCGCCCTTTTCAATTTTCTGCGTGATCTGCCTCAGCCTGATCTTCTCCGGCGTGCGATATTTTCCCGTTATCCTGGCCCTTGGTCTCCTTGGTTACGCGGGGGTCGTGCGCGGTGTACCCTGGCTGCGGGGAACAGCGACGTGGGCTCGGTGGGGATCTTTCGATGCGGGCGTCTGCTTGCTCTCCGTAGGCGCATGGCTCCTCGCAGCCGTCGCGCTTCTCAGCTGGTACCTTCTTCTCCATCCGAATATTGCGGATATCGTCAAAGCTTATGTGCCACCGCTGCCATTGGGACTGCTGATTGCTGGCGGCCTGATTTTTGCCATGCTCAACGCAGCTGTCGAAGAAGCCACCTATCGCGGTGTGTTCTTACACGCGCTGGATAGGTCACTCGGACCGGGATTCGCAGCTCTTCTGCTGCAAGCCGTTGCCTTCGGAGCGATTCATATCAGAGGATTTCCGCGCGGTTGGCTTGGCGTTGGCCTCGCTTGTATCTTCGGGCTGTTCATGGGGGTCATTCGGCGACGCGGCGGCGGCATGTTCGCTCCCTGGGTAGCACATGTTTTCACAGACGTCGTGATCGCGGGAATCGTGCTCCTCCTAGCGCGCCCTGAAAGGCCAAACCAGGCAGTTCAGCGAACCGCGAGCCAGCCTGCGATCTGCCTTCTGCGCGTTTGCCATCCACCCTTTGGCTGCGAGTCACGCTTTACCGGACTCGCGGTCGCTGATCTTGTGTCTCGTTAGGCTCACAGCGAAACTCACCCTATGGCAGAGAAGACGCTAGACTCGATGAGGATCGAAAATTTCTTCGACGGAACTGACATTCACTGCTAACCGGGAAGGAATCAAAATGAGGCTAAGTAAAATTATCGGCTTCGCCGTTAGCGCAATGTTAGCTGCTACGGCAGCGTGGGCCGACGAAACCCTCATCGTCAGCAATGTTCTTGGACCCGAGGGGCCATTGTACGTTGACGGCAACCTTTACTACGTTGGTTGGGTCTCAAACACGCTGTCGAAATGGGATGGCAAGACGACCACGGTATTGAACCATACCCCGGGTTGCGGTCATAACGGGCTGGCGCTTACCAAACGAAAGACGTTCCTCCTTGCCTGCACCGAGGAGCATGGCGCCATTCTTGAGCTCGACATGACCGGCAAGCAGCTGCGCCGTTGGGATGCCGAGAAGAACGGCAAGCCATTCGACGGCGGCATAAATGATATTGTGGTGACCGCCAATGGCGGCGCTTATGCCACGGTTTTCGGTCCGTACAAGGACCTGCCAACCTCGGTGGTAGGGAAAGTTCTGTATCTTGCGCCCGGCGGTGAGAACTGGGTTGAAGTAGCGGACGATCTGAATTACGCCAACGGAATAGGCGTCTCCCCGGACCAAAAGACCCTCTACGTCAGCGAAACCGTCGGGAACTGCATGTTAAAATTCAAGATCAATGACGACGGCTCGTTGAGTAACCGATCGAATTTTGCTCTGCTAAACCTTCTTACACCAAACAAGGTCGAATCCTGGTGGCTTGGACCTGATAGCATGAAAATCGACAGCAAAGGTAACATTTATGTTGCTCAATGGTTTGGCGGCAAGATTTTGAAGATATCTCCTGACGGCAAGCTTCTGCACGTATTTAAGATCGCCGCGGGTGACGGCACAACAAACGTTGCCTTCAGCGAAGGCGAGAAGGAGTTATACGTGACCGTGGTGAAAGACGCGAAGGACCCGCAGGCAAAGGGCAGCATCGTAAAGATCGCAAATGTGAAGTAACGAATTTGCTTATGGCGAACGACGCGTTCGAATCCGCGCCTACGAACTTTGGAAGATCGACAACGACGGACTCATTGCAGAATCGAAAGGCCACTTTGATGGCGCGGAGTAGGAACGTCAGCTCAAGCACGGTGGCCGCTAAGAACTTTGGACGGAACACGATTTGCGCAGCTGATTGGCTACGTTCGAAATAAGATCTCGCATATGTTTAACAATGGCGGGAGTGACAACGATTCTTTGGCCGACGTGGTACGTTTTGTCACCTGAGCGCTTAATATATCGCTGATCCACAATTCCTTCATGGTGAGCGAGCAAGTGCCTTTGTTGATAATAGATCTTCAAAGAGTCAAAATCAGCGCCTAGCCAATATTCATATCCTTCACCGATTGCTGTGCGCCACAATTTACTTGATTCAGTCAAACGCTGGAACGCATTCAATGGCGCTGGTTGCAGATTCGGGAGTTGGGAATACAACTCCTCACTTAGACGCTGCAGTCCTCCCGACAAGCTCCACAAGACAACTCTCAATAAGGGATCTGCAAATGTCTGCCGCCTCATCTTTCTGATCCGTTTCTTCCAGAAGTAAACGCATTTTCTCAACGTTTTCGAACTTCGCTCTGGTTTTTTCGAGAGAAGTGTCAAACATTCGCTCAGCGGAGCTGTGACCACAGCAAGGGCAGAAAAAGGCAGAACCAATCACTGCAAAGCGAGCCTTACAGTTAGCGCACTCAATAGCCATTTGAAAAGGCTCAATCGCTGGCGCGGGCAGGCTGTAAGATCGATAGTTACCTCCACTAACCTTCATCGACATTGTGATGAGGGAGTTGCGGAATTGTCGTCGATTGAAGTCACTAGCAAATCCTTCCAGCATTTTATGGAGCTCTTCCTCCACATAATTTCGTGCTTCTTTCTCGAGGTGCTGAACCTGGGCTTGGGTATGCCAGTATCAGCCGGAGCGGCATGCCGGCATTGCGGGCAAAACACTTCCTCGTCTCGAAATAAATTCTTCCAGTCGGTGGAATTGACCTTGAATACAACGAGGCATTCCTCAGACGGGCATTGTCGGTCGATGAAACCCTTTTCGTCTGCGGAGATCTGAATTGAAAAAGTGCACTGCGACATGTTCTGATTTTATGCGTATTCGGCGATGGCTTTGGCGACGTCGAGCGTGGACGCGTTTCCTCCCATATCATAGGTACGCACCTTGCCTTCGGCGATCACGCGCGCGATGGCGGACTCGAGACGCGTTGCGCGCTCGGTCTCATTGAGCCAATCGAACATCAGCTTCGCTGTTAAGAGCATCGCGATTGGATTCACCTTGTATTGACCGGCATATTTCGGTGCGGAACCATGCGTTGGTTCGAACACCGCGTAGTCATCGCCCAGATTTGCGCTCGGCGCGAAGCCGAGTCCGCCCACAAGGCCGGCGCACAAGTCACTCACGATGTCGCCAAACATGTTTTCTGCGACCAGCACCAAGTAGTCCTGCGGATTCTTGAACATCCACATGCAGATGGCGTCGATGTTTACTTCGTCGGCCCAAATGTCCGGATATCCCTTTGCTACGTCGCGGAAACAGCGCGTCATAAGGCCGCCGGTCTCGCGCAGCACATTTGGTTTCTCGATTAGCGTCACGCGTTTGCGTCCGGTTTTCTTCGCGTACTCGAACGCCTCTTTACAAATATTGGTGCATCCCTGCACGCTCATAATGCGTGTGGAGAGCGCAATGTTCTCGAGTCCTGCTTTGTCTTTCCACTTCTTCATTTTTGGATTTGCGCACAGCGCGGTAAAAACCGATTCCGGCAACGGAAAAAATTCGACGCCGCCGTACATGCCCTCGGTATTTTCTCGGAACACGACCTGATCGATCGGTACGTCTTCGCCACTTGGATTTGTGATCTTGTTACCGCGGTAGTTCAGCGGATTTCCGGGGTAACTTTTGCACGGTCGCATGTTGGTGTGCAGATTGAATAACTGTCGCAGCCCGACGATTGGCGAGAAATACGAAAGGCCTTTGTCCTTGAGTTCTGGGCTCAATTCCTCCTTCGCTTTATCTTGCGCCTTGCTCGTGATCGCGCCGAAGAGCGCGCACGTCGTGTCCTTGAGCGCCTTCACCGTGCGATCGGGAAGCGCGTTGCCTTCCGTGCACCAATATTTCCAGCCGATATCGCAAGGCACGTACTCGGCGTCGAACTTCATCCGGTCGAGAACGATCCGCGCTGCTTCCATGACATCGTTGCCCACACCGTCTCCTGGCATCCACGCAATTCTGTATTTAGCCATAGGAAGCCGATTTTATCGGCGCGCGCCCCGCCCGCAAGCGAGCCCCGTAGTTTTAGAGGCGACCGCGGATTACCCGCCTTTGCCTAAGCTCCGGCGCGGCACGCGCGGATAAAACTGATAGAGATCCAGCAGCAAACAATGGCAAGAGGACAGATGGCGCGACAGGCTCGCCACGGGACGAGTCCGTCCGACTGGCGGACAGGATGCCTGCGCTACGAGTGCAGCGCCCACATGTTAATGCCGCGCTGGAAAACGTTGTCCCGAATTCGTCTGGTTGTTCGTCGTACTCATAAAGAACGAAATCAGCGACGAGGGGGCAAAGTATGAGCACACAGGTAAGGACATCGAAAAGAACTGAAAATCCGGCAGCGCATGAAATCGTGTCGCGCGCCGAATTGCTGCAGTGCATGAGTCAGCGGCGGCGTAAGGGGAACGCGACATGAGAACTTTCGCGCAACACTTCCTTCACATCGTGAGTCCAATCGCTTCGGCGATTGCGCTCGTATTATTGCCGAAGTGTCCGGTGTGTCTTGCCGCTTATCTGATGATGGCAACCGGAATCAGTATTTCTGTTGCGGCGGCCGTGAGTCTGCGAGCGTCCCTCGTTGTCGTATGTGCTAGCTCGCTCGTTCTTCTTGGGAGACGATACATTCGCAACCTGGGGGTCGGAGCATGAACCATGTAAATGCGATTGCTCTCAATTTGATGTCGCTTGCCTTGGGTTCGCTGCGAGGGCTCTCATTAGGCGACGTGGCTCTGATTATCGCGTGGACCCTGATTATGATCGTGTATGTGGCGGGTCAGGCGTGGCGCTTCCCTGGGAAACACCGATAGAAGAGCTAGCAAAGCGTGCTGTCGCGCCGCGTAGTAGCGGTGGCGAAATAAATGTCCCAAAACGGTGTGCTCGTTCGTCGCTTTATTGAAGAACGAACGTAAAATTAGGAGAGGAATATGTTAAGAGACAGCAAAGGATTCAGCGGATTTTCGGCAGGGGACATCCCGAAGGCGAAAGAATTCTACGAGAAAACACTCGGCCTCGACGTTTCGGAATCTCACGGTCTACTCACGTTGCGGCTCGCCGGAGGCAACAACGTTCTCATTTATCCAAAGCCCAACCATGTGCCGGCGGCGTTCACGGTTTTGAATTTTCCCGTTAAGGATGTCGATCTTGCCGTCGACGAGCTGGCGAAACGAGGTGTCCGCTTCGAGATATACGATCTGCCCGACCTCAAGACGGACGAGAAAGGCATCATGCGCGGAAATGGTCCGACCATTGCCTGGTTCAAGGATCCGGCTGGAAACATTTTGTCGGTGATCGAAGACGCAAAAGATTAAAACTAGCAACCCAAACCCAAAGGAGAGTTCTATGGCCAAAGCAAAAAGGAAAAAAACAATGAAGACACCGCCGATCGTGTCACCGAAGGAGTGGGAGGCTGCGCGTCAGAAACTGCTCGTGAAGGAGAAGAAGCTGACCCGCGCCCGGGACGAGTTGGCAGCCGAACGTCGGCGGATGCCGTGGCTGGCCGTTAAGAAGAATTACGAGTTCGACGGACCCAAGGGCAAAGCGAGCTTGCTCGACCTGTTCGAGGGCCGGCGTCAGCTGATCCTCTACCGCGCCTTCTTCGAACCCGGCGTGAAGGGGTGGCCCAAGCATGCCTGCGTCGGCTGCTCCATGGTAGCCGACCAGGTCGCCCACGTCGCCCATCTGAACACCCGCGACACCACTCTCGCGTTCGCCTCGCGCGCGCCGCAGAAGGACATCGAGCGTGTGAAAACGCGCATGGCCTGGGAGATGCCCTGGTACACCATAACGGACGACTTCGACAAAGACTTTGGAGTGGACGAGTGGCACGGCACGAACGCATTCATCCGTGCGGGCGACAGCGTGTTCCGAACCTACTTCATCAACAACCGCGGCGACGAGCAGATGGGAAACACCTGGAACTACCTCGACATCACCGCGCTTGGGCGCCAGGAAGAATGGGAGGACTCGCCGGACGGCTACCCGCAGACTCCGACGTACGAGTGGTGGATCTGGCACGACGAACCAGACACGACGGATGAAGATCGACCAGGCCTAGTGCAACTGCGCGCTTATCGCGACTACGCGAAGGGCGGCAGCGCCACATGACAATCAAAGGAGAAGAGTTCACCACAGAGATCACGGAGTTCACAGAACGTTCCGGGGAGCGCACGCGCCCTCGCGTGTTGGCGATTGCGCCCCCGCGATCGCGGACTTTTTTTTCAAAAAATGAACTAGGAAAGATTCCGGCGACGGCGTGGCAATTAGCATCCGAAGTCGGGGTGTGCTCCCCGATCCAACACCACTAAAGTTCGTCTCGGCGAGGGCGCCGCTGCAACGGACACGAAGGACGGCCCGGCTTTCAAACCAGCACGCGAGGGCGCGTGCGCTCCCCGGATTACGCTTTCGCACGCAGCCGGCTGGCGACGAGTTTCTCGGCGCCGCCGGCGACGATCAATTCCTGGGCGGCGGGACTCAGAGGCGGGAATGCGAACGATTTTCCGTCGAGTGTGAGAATGGATTTGGCGTAATCGATTGTGATCTCCGGGCCGACAGTCGTCGGCGCGCGGTTGGTCAAGACGGCGCGCAGGTGCGTCACCAACTCGGGACACTCGAACACGACGAAACCGTTATTGAACGCGTTGCGTTTGTAAGTTTCCGAAAAACTGCCGGCTATCACGCACGGAATTCCTTTGAACTTCAACGCGGTGGCCGCTTGTTCGCGGCTCGAGCCAGTTCCAAAATTGAATCCAGCAACAACGACGTCGCCAGACTGGTAGAGCTCGTTGAATTTCGGATCGTAATTTTCAAATGTGACTGCCGCCATTTGCTCCGGAGTCATGTCGTCGCGGTATGTGTGTTTGCCGGCGTACATGCCGTCGGTGTTCAAATTGTCTTTGTCGATGAACAGAACGCGGCCGCGCACACTGGAGGGAAATCCTTCCATGATCTGCACCGATGCTGCGGGCCTTGATTTTCTTTCAGGGCGTCGGACGCCAGTGCCCGCAGGTCGTTCCGCAAAATTTGTTGGCGCGCAAATGAATCCAGCCAACGCGCTGGCGGCCACGACCGCGGGCGAAGCCAGATATACGTACGCATCGCGATCGCCCATGCGGCCTTTGAAATTGCGATTCGTTGCGCTGATCGCCGTTTCGCCTTTTTGCACCAGACCGCGCCCCAGTCCAATGCACGCGCCGCAACCGGGCGGGAGTGCAATCGCGCCTGCGTCGATGAGAGTTTGCCAATCACCATTTGATTGCGATCTGGCCTGAACTTCCGCGCTGGCCGGCGCGAGATAAAATTCGACACCATTCGCAACGTGTCCGCCTCGACTGCGCACCACTTCCGCGGCGTCATGCAAATCCTCGAAGCGCGCGTTCACGCACGACAACAAATACGCTTTCTGAATCGGCACCCGTTTACGCTCCATCTCAGTGAGGGACACCATCGTCTTAACTTCGTTAGGCCCCGACACGTGCGGAACCACAGTCGCGAGGTCAAGCTCAAGCTCGATAGCATACTCTGCATCAACATCGGCGTTGAGGTCGCTGCGATTCTTCCACCACGCGTCGATGTCGGCGTTGGTATACGCGGAGCGACTTTTCGAGCCGCGTCTTCCCGGTCGGTTGGGATTCGTGAACTCGGGAACACGCGACCGCAGATAATTGACTGTCACCTCATCGAATGGAAACACGCCTGCCAGCGCCCCCCACTCGGTAGTCATGTTGGCGATCGTCATGCGCGGTGACATGGGCAGATGAGCTACGCCGTCACCCATAAATTCTACCGCGTGGTTGAGCACTTCATCTTTGTTGAAGAGTCCGCATAAGGCGATGATCACATCCTTTCCGACAACACCGGGTGAGAGCCTTCCTTTGAGCACAACTTTCGCCACTGGCGGGACCTGCCACCATGTCACTCCGGTCGCCCAAATACTGGCCGCATCGGTCCGCACGACTGGCGTGCCCAGCGCGGCCGCGCCACCGTATAAATTCGAGTGCGAATCGCTCGCTACGACCATGGCGCCCGGGACAACGTAGCCCTGTACCACCATCACCTGGTGCGAAATGCCTGTGCCCGGCGGATAAAAATCGATGTCGTGGTCGCGTGCGAACGCTTCGATCTTTGCGTACTTCGCCAGATTTTCCGGCGAAGTATTTTGAATGTCGTGATCGATTGCAAAGACCGGCTGTGCGGGATCGGCGATGGTAGTCGCGCCGATCTGCTTGAACTTCGGAATCACCGCGCCGGTGTTGTCGTGCGTCATTACATGGCGCGGCCGAATTGAAATGAAATCGCCACTGCGCACCACCGTGCCCGGGGAAAGCCCGTCCGCGTGACGTGCCGCAATCTTCTCAACAAGCGTGAGACCCATATCAGTTTTTGAGTTTCCCGCGAATCACACGAATCACGCTAAAGGATAACAGATGAACCAGAAAATTCGCGTCAATTTGCATAATTCGCGGGCAGAATCTTAACTCGAACGCGTCACTTCTTTGCCGCGCGTTTGCCAAGGAGCTTTGCGATATCGAAGTCCACGAAATCCGCGTGGTGAAAAATGATCGACTCAATCGAGCGCTCTACCTTGTCGCCTTCATGACTATGCGTGGCAATAATATGCAGGACTTCCCCGGGAATCTTATGTTTGTATGCGAGGGCAACACCGCTAAATGGATGGCGCAGCTGCTGTCCGAATTTTCCCTGAACCACTTTGCCCGAGGCGTCCTTGTCGTACTCGAGCGGTTTGCCCACGTCAGCCAGCAGCGCACCGGCAATGAGGTAGTCACGCTGAATGGGAATCCCGCAGCGGAACGATTTCTCCAGCACATCCGCAATGGCGATGCATTGCCGCGCACAGGAATTGAGATGCTCGACAAAGGTCATGTCGATATCGCCAGCCAGCAGCGTGAATTTCACCGCGCACAGCTCATCGAAAGTCCAGCCTTGACCACCGCATCCAGTGGTGATGGCTTCGCTCCACACTGCCGCCACTTTTTCGCGCAGCGATTCATTTTTGATCTGCATCAAAGGCGGAAAAAGTTCCGCAATTTCTTTTACGCTGTAGTTACTTCGTTCCTTTGCCATGGTGATCACCTCTGTTTCAGCCGGTATTTTTGAGGTTTTGAAGATGTTCTTTCGATAATTTTCCTGGCTTTCAGGTCGAGTTTATCAGTTTCTCCGTACCAACTTACATTTTCTGAAAACCTGCCCTTTAACCGCTTGTTGAGCTGATTGAACAGCTCTGTGTGAGCGAGCTCACTGTTTTTCAGAGCTGACAGCATAGCCTTCTTGACTACTTCGTACTTTTGGCGGCTGATATTTTTCCCGCTTTTACCCAGCGGGTGTTTCGTAAGAATTTTTTCTTCTGCCATTTGTGCTCTCTCTTTCAATGGTAGCTTGTATTCATTTGCTTGAAGTCACAAGGCCACGAGCTTGAGGTTGAATTGTAGTTTGTTTAATGCAGACTTCCCGGCGTCGTTTCAAGAGCTGACCGGCCCCATTGCTCATGCCAACTTACGAGTATTCTTGTCAGAAGTGCGGCCAAAATTTCGAAGCATTCCAGTCAATGCGCGACGAACCGTTCCTTGAATGCCCGAAGGAGCTTTGCCGGTTGCCGAAGTGGGGCCACGGCAAAGTGAAACGCCTGCTGGGCACCGGCGCGGGTCTGATCTTCAAGGGATCGGGGTTCTACACCACCGATTACCGAAGCGATTCGTATAAAGAGGCTGCCAAAAAGGAGTCTCCATCGAAGAAACCCGACAGTGCCGAGAAATCTGCCGCCTCCAAGGAGCCGGCGAAAGCCCCTTCGCAAGTTCAGACCAAGACGCCCGAGAAAAAACCAGCAAAAGAATCCGGCGAGTAAGTTGTAGCGGTATCGCTGATGCCGGTTTTCTCAAGTGGTGCGCTTTGGCCAGAATCATCCGGCTTCGCCGAAGGCTGCGGTTTGATAAACTGATTCCCGGCTAAAGCCTGCTGCAATTCTCGATAAACGTTCCGGAAAATCAAAAAATCGGATTACTCTTCGGCGGTCAAATTGCTGCGGTATTCTTGACAAACAGGCGACGCATTGTGTTTAAAAGTAGCGCGCGCTCATCAGTGGCGGCCGTATGAAATCTTCGACTTCCATTTCTCACTCCTGGTCGGTAACTTGTGGAGCGCGATTCTTCCAGCACACGCGCAGCTGAATGTGACGCAGGAGCACAACAATCTTTCCGCGATGGGCTTTACATCGACGCGGCGTTTACGCCTGCCGCTGCCGCTGCTCTGACGCCGACCTGAACTTCGATGGCACGATTTCCGGGAACGTTTACGCCCAGCCGCTCTACATCGAGGGCGGTCCCAGTGGGCCGATGATAATTGTCGTGACCGAATCCAATAACGTTTACGCGCTCAACGCCACGACTGGCACGGTGATTTGGCAGCGAACCGACTTGGGGCCGGCCGTGATTTCGGTCTTCCCTGCGGAAATATCAATCCGGCTGGCATCACCGGCACGCCGTGGTCGATCTCGCCTCCCGAAGACTTTTCTTCGATGCATTGATCGATGGCCCTACCAAGAAGCATTTTATTTACTCCTTGAACGTGGACACTGGCGCTACCAATCCGGGCTGGCCGGTAGATGTAAACGCCACCGCGACTTACAACGGCATGACCTTTACTTCCCTGGTGCAGGAAGAACGCGGTGGACTGGCTCTTGTGAACGGGATCGTGTACATGGCTTACTCCGGATACAACGGCGATTGCGGAATGTATCACGGATGGGTTGTCGGCGTGCCGATTAATAATCCTTCGAATGTGCATGCCTGGGCCACGACAGCAATCGGCGGCGGGATATGGGGGCACGGTGGCATCGCTTCGCCCGTGGCCCAGGCGAATGTTTCCGGCACGGTGAACAGAGGGACATCAGCTGTAACGTACCACACCAGCCAGGGAACATATTTTGCCTTTCATAACGACGGCAATGCAGTCTCGGCCTACAGAGTTACCGCTACAAATCCACCCGCGATTGTGAGCGGCTGGAGCGTAGGTCAGAGCGGTCGAGGCTCACCCTGGGTCACAACTACTGACGGAACCAATAACGTGATTGTGTGGGTAGCCGGCGTCGGAGGGGACCAGCGCTTGCACGGCTACAACGGAGATACCGGCGCGGTGATTTATACCGGCGGCGGCGCCAACGAATTGATGAGCGGTACCCGCCAATGGAACACCGGCATGGTGGCTCGTGGCCGGATCTACTTCGGTGCCGACAATAAAGTCTATGCCTTTAGGCTTCCGACAGGAAGCCCTACACCTACTGCGACGCCGACTGCAACACCTACCGCAACGTTTACACCAACTGCTACGGCAACTCCGACCGCAACAGCTACAGCGACTGCCACGGCGACTTTACTCCCACTTCCACCCCAACTGCAACTACGACTCCACCACCAACTCCGACATCTACGCCGACGGCTACTCCGACGACTGCAGCCAGGCCAACGCCTACGGCCAGGCCGCATGTAACGCCGAGGGGACGACCCACCCCGCCGCCGCGCCCGATCGCGCCGCACGGATAAAATTTGGTAGGGCGCGACCGCTCGCCACGCCGGAACCCGTCCACGGCAAAGGCGGGCCGGGGCGCGCCGAAGCGAACTGCGCGCGCTCAGCCAAAATGCAGCGCAAAAGTGTTGACAGTCTTCTGCGGCGTTGGGTAAAAAAGGGGGTGGCTCCGGTGCGTTTATGATCATGAACCAAAACCGCACATCCGTATCATCACGATTGCGGGTTCTCGTGTGCCTTGTCCTTATTCAGTTTTCAGACTGAGCCGAGGTCGCCGACCCCGGCTACAACTTGTCGAGACCTTCAATCACTTTCTCCATGGCGCTGACCACCAGAGTGAAGCGATCGTAATCGAGCTTCTCTGGCGTGTCGCTCGCTGAATGGTAGTGCGGATAACGGAACAGCGCCGTGTCGGTGACCATGATGCCAGGATAACCGCTCCGCCAGAAAGACCATTGGTCTGACCAACTGACCCCGGGAATAAATGAGGGAAGCGCTGCGCCTTCGGACGGAATCTTTGCATGTTTGCGAAAGAGCGCGACGACGCGACGGAGCAATGTCCGCGAATGAACATTGCTGACGAATCCGATGAAGTTGCCAACTCTCGGATAAAAGATGCCCAGTCCCGGCGATGGATATGTCTGCGAACGCGGTGCATCGGAAAAATAGCCGATGGTTTCGAGGCTAATCATCGCGGAGATTTTGTCCCCGCGCGCTTTGCAGCGATTCGCATAGACGAAACTACCCATGTCTCCGCCGAGGAAATAAGGCGGCTCCTCGTTCACAAACGCGACAAAGCGCACCGTATGTTGTGTAGCTTTTCCTGCAAAGCGCCGCGCTAGTGCGAGCATTGCAGCGACACCGCTGCCGTTGTCATTGGCGCCCGGCGAGCCAAACACCGAATCGTAATGCGCGCCGATGACGATGATCGAAGGCGGCGGTCTGGAGTCCGCCGCTCCTTGAGGCTCGCCGGGAATTTCTGCTCCGATGTTGTGGCAGGCTTGCCCGCGTATTTCGTAACTGTCCCGCCGCGGGTGAAGCCCGGCGCGTGAAAAAGAATCTTCGATGAAATCGGCAGCGGCGTTTAGCTGTGGATAGTGCCACATGTTTCGCTCGCCGATGTCACCGGCGAGCTTCTGCACATCAGCGCGGAGCTCTTCGCGTAACGTTACTTCATCTGGTGATAGCGGCGCCGCCTTTGAAATATTTTTGCCGGGCATCCTCATTCCAAACCACCAGAGTAACGCGAAAAATGCGGCGACCGCGACGGTAATGCGCAAGACGCTGAACAGAATTCGTTTCGACACGCAGCGAGCAGATTACAAAGGAACTTGATAACCAGAAGCGCATTCGCGTGGCTTCCGGGGAGCGCACGCGTCTCGCGTGCTGGCGAAGGCGTCCTCGCCGTCGCGAACTTTATTAATGGCGCTGCGCGGGTTGCGTTCGAGACTGCAGAAAAGATTGTTGCGGCGGGACGCCGCAAACCAGCACGCGAGACGTGCGCGCTCCCCCGACCGGACGTGCACCGCACGTCACGCGATCTTTTTCCGGAACTGCAGCGCGCAGAGAATGAACAGCAGGTTGGACATCACAATGAGTACGGCAAGATTTGGCCAGTATTCGAAAAAATTTGCGCCACGCAGGATGATTGCCCGCATCAGCGCGATGAAATAAGTCGTGGGGAAGAGCGCACCGAGCGCGTAAAAGATCCACGGCATGGTTTCTCTGGGAAAAATAAAACCGGAAAAGAAAACGCTCGGCAACAAAAACACCATCGACATTTGGAGCGCCTGCATTTGGTTTTCGGCCTTGGTCCCAACGAGCAAACCCAGGCTAAGCAACGCAAACACATACACGAGTGTCGAAAACATCATCGCGAACACACTGCCGACAATTGGGACGAAAAAAACGAACCGCATGATCGTGAACAAAACCAGCGCCATCGCCATACCGATGCACAAATATGGAACCAGCTTGCCGAGCATCAGGCCTGCGCGGCTCAACGGGCTTACCAGTAGTTGCTCGAGCGTGCCGCGTTCGCGTTCGCGCACCAGGGCCATGGCGGCAGCAACCGTCGTCCCGATTTGCAAGACGACTCCAATCACGCCCGGCACAAAAAAGTTCGGGGCGCGCATTGCCGGGTTGTAAAGCATTTGAGGACGGACATCGATCGGCATCCCCTGCCGTCCGGTCTCACGCAAAAGCGATTCCAGTGATTGCGTCAGCGCCACGCCCAGTCCGGTCTGAAGAGCCTGCAAGGCGGTAGTGGAATTGGATCCGTCGACAAGCAATTGCACCTGCGCGGAGTGCCCCGCCATCAGTTCGCGAGTGAAGTTTGGCGGGATATCGAGCGCGGCGTAGGCGCGGCCTTTGCGCATTTCGCTCTTCAGCTGCTCTAAATTTTGCACTTCGCCCACTACACGAAAACTCTCCGTGTTCACAAAACGGTCGATCAACTGACGGCTCTCGACGGTGCGATCCTCGTTCAAAACGAGCATCGCCATGTGTTTCACGTCGTTATCGAGCGCGTAGCCGAATGCAATCATCTCGATCAGCGGCGGGAAAAAAAAGAAAAAGAGAGTCAACGGATCGCGCCAGACTACGATGAACTCCTTAAAGAGAATTGCACCGAGCCCGCGAAAAAGTTTGTGTTTCATGTTTCCGCGGTCATCCCAAGCGAAGCGAGGGACCTCTCATAGGCATACAAAAGCTTCAAACTACCATTGATCATCTTCGCCTCGTCGATCTTCAACTGATTGCAGTAAACGCGGATTCCAAATGTGCGATCCTTCGCTCCGCTCAGGATGACAGCATGGCCCCGCGAAAAGGTTGTCGTTTCATTTTAAGTGGTCATCCCGAGCGAAGCGAGGGACCTCTCATATGTTGAAAAAGCATCGGCGATAAATCCGCCCACTTCGGGTTCATCCTCTCGACTAATGCATTCTTCTTTTCGCGGCGCCATCCCTTGATCTCCTTTTCCCGCGCGATTGCGTCCCGAGGATCACTGAAACGTTCGTAGTAGAAGAGTCGATTAACTTTGTAGGTCTTAGTAAAACTTTCTATTTCGCTCTTCTGATGCTGCCAGACTCGTCGCATCAAGCTGTTTGTAATGCCTGTATAGAGAACCACTCGGCTGCGATTGGTCATCATGTAGACATAGAATGCTTTCATCAGTTGGCGGGGCCTCGCTTCGCTACTCTGTCATCCCGAGCGAAGCGAGGGATCCCTCATCGGTCGGCAATATTTTCAAATTACGCTGGATTATCTTCGCTTCGTTGATCTTCAACCGATCGCGGTAAACCCGCATTCCAACTGTCAGGTCCTTCGCTTCGCTTAGGATGACATTCATCACATCATGCGGCTCTTTGTTGTTCGCCAGCGTGCTTCGCTGAAAGCTCAACAAACACGTCTTCGAGCGAAGGACCTATTTCGTGAATCTCTACATGACTGATGCCGACCTTGCGCAGTTGTTCCTCGATCTGCGCGCGCTTCACGGTTTCATCAACCAGCAAATGCATCGATTGACCGAAGACTGTGGCGCTGCGAACGCCACGCATTTGGTGCATGGCTTGCAGCGCTGTGGTCACGTGATCGCACGTCACGTCGAGTCGGCGCGTTCCCGGCGGATTTACCCCTGGCAGTTTTTTTAACTCGTCCGGCTCGCCGCATACGATCAACTTGGACATGTAAATGTAGCCGACGTGATCGCACCGCTCCGCTTCATCCATATAATGAGTCGTGACGAACAGGGTCATGCCTTTCCCAGCAAATTCGAAGAGCAAATCCCAGAGTTCACGCCGCGCGACCGGATCGATGCCCGCCGTCGGCTCATCGAGAAAAAGCACGGTGGGTTTGTGCATGAGCGAGCACGCCATCGCCAGACGTTGACGCCAGCCGCCGGAAAGTTGCGCAGCACGCCTGTCGATGTACGGCTGAAGATGCGTTGTGGCGATCATTTCGTCCCGCCGCTGGTTCAATTCGCGACCGCTCAGGCCATAAAGTTTTCCTGCAAAGATGAGGTTCTCATTCACGGTCAACTCGTCGTACAGCGAAAATTTCTGCGACATATAGCCAATCATTTCCTTGATAGGCTCCAGATCGCGCACAATGTCGTGGCCGCCGATTCCCGCCGTCCCCTGCGTTGGCTCCAGAATCCCGCACAACATCCGGATCACAGTTGTTTTCCCGGAGCCGTTCGGGCCGAGAAAGCCGAAGATAGAGCCTTTCCCGACGGAGAACGAAACGTGATCAACTGCTGTGAATGTACCGAAACGCTTCGTCAGCCCTTCAACTTCGATCATTGCTTCAGCCATAAGTCAGCACAAACTCGGGACTGGTATCTTCGCCAACTAAACACACGAACTACACGAAACGAATTCAAAACAACCCTTTCGTGTTTTTAGTGTGTTTCGTGGGCAGTCCTGCTTCATTTCACGTTGGGAAAATAAACATCTGCGGCCATTCCGGCACGCAGACGATCATTGTCGCTGGGCAACCGAACCTTCACCCCAAACACCTGTTTGATCCGGTCCGCGACAGTTTGCACGTTGCGCGGCGTAAACTCGGCTTGCCGATTTATCTGCTCGACGACGCCATCGAAATCCGTGTGCGGAAACGAATCGACACGGACGCGCACGTGCTCGCCCAGTTTGATCAAACCCAGCCAGGATTCCGGCACGTAAACACGCACCCAGAGATGGCCGGTCAAAAGCAGCGTGGCAGCCTCACGATTTGGAGGCAGCACATCGCCGACCTTGACACTGAGCACCTCCAGAATGGAATCGGCCGGTGCGATGACCTGCATTTCCGCTAACTGCGCGTCGATGTCGGCTAGTTGCGCACGCGCCTGCGCGACACGCGTTTTCGCCGCCTCGACATTTTTCTCCTGCGATTTCGCCGCGCTGTCAGCCCGCTCGGCATCAGTAGGCGAAACTACCTTGCGCTTAAGCAGCTCCTGCTGACGCCTTGCATCGTCGCGAAGAAATTGCAACTGCGCTTCCTGCGCATCCGCGTCATGGATTGCCGTATTGATTTGCGCGGCGGCAAGATCACGACGCGCGTGCAGTTCTGACGCATCCAGTTGCACGATCACTTGGCCTTCGTGCAAACGATCGCCTTCCCACGCGAGAATTTTCTCGACACGTCCACCCGCGCGTGGACCGACGTGCGCTTCGTCCACTTCGATCGTTCCCGAGACTGCGTTCTTCCGACTATTGCACCCGCAAAGAAAGATCGACACCGCGAGCGCGGCGAAAGTCCAAAGCGTCTGATTTCGGACGAACGATTTTCTCATCAGTCGCATTGGAGCAGCCAGAGATTCGATCAACCGATGGTGCGGCCCCGTCGGGTCAGCGCGCCTTCGAGGATAATTTTGAGAATTCCAGCGAACCCCTCTTTCGGCGTCATTCCTAACTCCTCCATCTTCAATGGATTCATGATTGCCTGAACGATGGCGAGCAGAATCTCGATCGTGAGCTTGGCCGGAACGTCTTTGCGCACCATTCCCGAGCGTTGACCCTCAATGAAAAGTTTTCCGAAGAAACGCTCGATCAAAGCAGCGCGTCGACGTTCGATAACTTTGAACACGTGCGGCGCTTTCTGTCGCATGTCGCGAACGAACGGTGGCTTAATCTCATCCAATTCGCGTTGCATGTTGGCCAGCAGTTCCTGTAGCGCCGTCGAGAAATCATGCGGATGTTCATGCGGATGTGCATGTATGATTCCGTTCAGTTTCGCTTCGACGCCGGCGAACTTGTCGGCCAGCACCGCCTCGAGTAGTTCGATTTTGCCTGGGAAATGGGCATACAGTGTCTTCTTGCTGATTCCCAACTCCTCCGCGAGCTCATCCATCGTCACGCTGCGGAATCCGTGGCAGAAGAAGTGCGCACGTGCCGCTTCCACAATTCGTTGCTGGCTGAACTCGTTCTTTCGATTGCGCGGCGGCGCTTTCTTTGGGGGTTTCACGTCAATGTTGTCCTGTTGCCGATCGCGTAATAGGTGTCGAGGGCCTTGAATGAAAAGAGAACGCCGATGAATCCAAGCAACGAGCGGAGCCAGTTCATGTGACTCCATTCGGCGACCGCACCTCGAATTTGGTCGACGTGATCAGGAATTGACCACGTAAAGAGGATCAGATCGCGGTGAACGAAATAGGCAAGCGTCAGGACGACGATTGCCGTGTACATCAAAAACGAAATCGCAAAGTAAACGCGAAGCGAGACAGCGTCCGTCCAGAAGAAAATGATCGCCAGGACGATTAGAATCTCATTAACCGGTCCGACGATTACATAGAAGCGTCGTGGATCGACATGCTGAAAGTAATCTCTCGCACTCTGGATCGAAGCCGGAATGTCAGAACCCCAGCTTTGCGCATCGACGATCGTGTTATAGATGCTGAACATTGTCAGCCCGGATGCGCAAATGATCGAGAGGAACACAATTATTTTCTTCATGGGCGTGCTACACCGGCGAAGTAATCGTGCGACATCTCTATAAGCTCCATTGCAGAGGCCAAATCGTTTTCGTTCCGGACGACGAGCGTTACGTAGCCTCGTTCAGGCGCCCAGCGATGCGAACGCGCTTTGCCTTCGGCAAGAACTCGCTCTTGATCTTCTCTCGCTAATCGGATGTCGCAATGACCATGCCCATGGATGTGCATAAACATGGTTCGTCCCACAAAAAAGGCATCTTCGTGAATGCCTGCGTTCTGCCGCTCGGTCACACCCTGGAGACTCAGAATTCTTTGCTGCAATTCCCGCTGAAGCTCTCTTCGTGATTTCATGCTGTCTTCCGTTTCGTGCTTAACTCTAGATCTACTTAGGACACTAATCCAGTATATTTAGTTTCCCAGCAACGGAAAACTAGTTCCGACGGCACTGAGTTGACGCCGCTCATTCTGAAGAAGACCGCGACAGATCCGCTTACACAATAACAACCTCGACGTTTCGGTTTTCGCCCGGTTCGGACCGACGCTCTCCGAAAGAAAGCAATACAATTCTTACAACTACGTCCGGTCAAAGACACGCGGACGTAGGGACTTGAAAGGGAAAGCCATTATGAAAGCGAAACATATACTCTATTGGACAACGACCTCACTCATCGCGCTTGAGACTTTTGCGGGCGGGGTGATGGACCTGACACACGGGCGAACAAACGTTTTCAGCGGCCCAACTGTCGTCGAAGTCGTAACCAGCCTTGGGTACCCCGTGTATGTTCTCGTCATTCTTGGCATTTGGAAAATTCCCGGAGCCATAACCCTAGTCGTGCCGGGTTTTCTACGGCTGAAGGAATGGGCCTACGCCGGACTCGTTTTTGAACTTTCGGGCGCGGTCGCATCGCAGGCGATACGCGGCGAGCCCAAAGACATTATCGCCTCTCTGGTCCTACTCGCCCTCGCGCTTTTTTCCTGGGCACTCCGTCCGCCACATCGCATTCTCGGCGGTGCCCTAACGGCGACGACACACAGACATACAGCTGTAGCAAGATCGCATAGCTTGTGACAGCACATCCGTATCTCCGGCGGTGCATGACTGGTGGTTGGTTAAGCGTAACGGTCTTCCTCGTTGCGGTATTCTCACGCACCGGGAAGGACAGTGGTTTTCGCTCTGCTACCCAAGCCATTGAAATGACCGGAGTCATGCGTTAACCCATGCCGCGAGTCGACCCTAGTTGCACTCGGACTCTTTGTTTTTCCAGCGCAGAAGCTCGACAGACAATCCGACAAAGAGCAGCAGCGTGGCAAAAAATGTATTGCCGTAAAGCTGCGCGCCGCGCGGAAAAAACAACCCGAGAGCGAGCAACGCCAGCGCGGGCAGGCTCCACCACAGAATCGCAGAATCCTTTGCAGCAAGCACGAGTTGCGTTACGACGGCAAACGGCAGCATCAGCCAGGAATAGAAATAGCCGAACGAAAGTGGTGTAACCATCAGCATCAATAAAAGGAGCAAGGCGAACTCGATCGCATCGGTCTCCACGGTTCGCATATCCCGCTGTGGCATTACCGCGATGAACACGCTGCCCAACGCCAGTGCGATGCCAACAACGATTGCATTTACGACCGAAAATTTGAGATTCGCCAAGTTCACGTAAATCGGCTGATGCGGAGCAGAAGCAGCATCGGCATCAACGTGGCGAAGCAAGCGATTGCTGACCCCAACCAGCGATTGATTTTTCCACGTGTAGCTGCGCATAGGGCGCTGTCCCACGCTGGTTTCACTGTATTTTAGCATTCCGGCGCTCCACTTCTCGATGTCGTGCCACGCTCGTTTAAAGCCTCGGAATGGCGCCGGTAGAATGAGCAGTGAAAATACAAGCGTCACGACAAGGCTGACTGCTGCTATCCAATAGTGCCGGTAAAATAGATAAACGATCGCAATTACCGGAAAAGCTTTGATGGCCGCAGCAACTGCAATCAGATTGCCGGCGATAATTTGGCAGTTTGCGCGCAGCGCAAAAAAAGCGCCAAGCATCAGCGCGAGCAAAACAAGATTCGGCTGGCCCAGGTGATAACTGGACCAGATATAAACGATCAGAAGCAGACTCGGAACCGCATAAAGCCACACATTTCTCGCACCTGCTTGTCCCCCGGCGAGAAGAGGACTCAGTCTCGCACTATAAAACCAAGCCGCAGAATTGATCGCGACCAGGAGAAGAATCAGTCGTCCTTGTCCGAGCAAGCTTGCACCGGCGAGAAACAGCGCGCACGGCGGCGGATACATGAAATCGTACTTCCCTGAGCGAAAGAAATAAATTTCATGGCCTGCGAGGACATGTTGCCCGGTTTCGTACCAAAGTTTGTAATCAAAGAGAGTGCGGCCGCGGAAATAGCGCAGAAGCGGAAGAGCAGAAAACACAATGACTATCACCAGAAAGACGACGAGCAATGCGCGAAATCCGGCGGGGCTGTTGATTCGACGACTCAGCGCTAACCAATCAGTTCGTGCTGCGCCTCGTGGAAATGAAATGCGGCTTTTCAAAACCTTGCTGATGTCCTTTGTTCGCTTGGGGAATTTGTTTCTTTCACCTCTCCCCTAGCAGAAGGAGAGAGGACTCAGGTGAGGGGTTGCAGCGTCCAAACGCCAATTGCCCAACCCTCACCCTCCCCCTCTCCCTTACGAAGGGCGAGGCGACCCGTGCGCCTCAAAAATAATTTGATCTGCCATGCCACCGTTGCGCAGGCTATCACGCCTTCCGGGGCACCGAAGCGATGGGCGGACGCGTCTTGTGCCAGTCTGTGCTCTGCTCGTATGCATATGCGATTCGCAAAATACGCGCTTCATCCAGCGGCTTGCCTAACAATTGCAATCCGATCGGCAGGCGTTGTCCATCCATGTCGGCAAAACCGCACGGCACGCTGATTCCGCAGATTCCCGCGAGGTTAGCTGCAATGGTGAAAATATCGGCAAGATACATTTGCAACGGATCGCCGACGCGTTCGCCTAACTTGAACGCTGGCACTGGCGAGGTCGGCGAAACCAGCGCGTCAACTTTTTCGAAAGCTCTGGCGAAATCCTGGCGAATCAGCTCACGCACCTTTTGCGCGCGCAAATAATAAGCGTCGTAATAACCGGAGCTCAAAACATAAGTGCCGAGAATAATGCGCCGTTTCACTTCCTGCCCGAAACCTTCCCCACGAGTGCGGCCATAAAGATCGAGGATGTCTTTCGGATTTTCCGTCCGGTATCCATAACGGACGCCATCAAATCGGGCGAGGTTAGTCGAAGCCTCCGCGGTGGCCACAATGTAATAGACCGCAATTGCGTATTCAGTAGTTGGCAACGAGACTTCAACAATTTCCGCGCCCAACGAATTCATCTGTTTCATCGTGGCATCGATTGCAGTTTTGACCTGTGGATCGATCCCTTCGATCAGATATTCCTTGGGCAAGCCCAACCGAACTCCGCGCAAATCTTCTCCGAGCCTCGCGGCATAATCAGGCACCGGCTCGTTCAGAGAACTGGAGTCTTGCGGATCATGACCGGCAATCGCGTTCATGATCAGGGCGGTGTCGTTAACGGTTTTCGTCAACGGCCCGATTTGATCGAGTGATGAAGCAAACGCGACCAGACCGAATCGCGAAACCCGCCCGTAAGTCGGCTTAAAACCAACAACACCGGAAAGCGCAGCCGGTTGCCGAATCGAGCCACCAGTATCCGATCCCAGTGCACCGATAGCTGCGTCCGCGGCAACTGCTGCTGCCGAACCCCCACTGGATCCACCCGGGACGCGCGACAAGTCCCACGGATTGCGCGTCAATTTCATGGAGGAATTTTCGGTGGATGATCCCATGGCGAACTCGTCCAGGTTGGTTTTGCCAAATGGAATCGCACCCGCTGCGCGCAATCTTCGAATTACGGTCGCGTCATAGGTGGCCCGATAACTCTGCAAAATCTTCGACGCGCAGGTGCACGGCTGACCCATGACGTTGATGATGTCCTTGATTGCAAGCGGCACGCCGCCGAGCGGAAGATCGACGTTCGACTTCTCCGCCTCTTGAGCAGCAGCCTCCATGTCGAGCGACAGATAGGCTCCAATGTCTTGATCAACGGCTTCAATGCGAGCTCGTAGCGCATCAATGACTTCCCGCGCGGAAACTTCGCGGCGACGCAATAGCGACTGCAGATCGGCGATGCTCAGCGCCGGCAGATCCTTATCCGTCATTCGACGACTTTCGGGACGATAAAAAGGCCGTTCGCCTGTCGGGGCGCGTTGCCTAGCGCTTCCTCCGCTGTGAACCAGTCACGCTGCACGTCCTCGCGAAAGACATTATAAATTGGAAGGGCGTGCGCCGCCGCTTCCACGTGGCTTACGTCGGCTTGATGAAGTTTTTCGACGTACTTGAGCACGTCGCTCAGTTGCTTCTGAAAAACTTTGGCCTCGGCGTCCGTTAGATTTATCCGCGCGAGCCTGGCAACGTACGCAACATCAAGGTCGGAGTTTCTGGCCATGATTGTCGCTCAAGAATGCAGATGGCTGATGAGCCACATCACAGCGGCCGCCAGCGCCATCAAAAGAAATAGAAAAATGACCCGGCCTTCCCGTCGCACTTTGCGCAGCGAACGAGGCCTTCGTGCACTGCGGCCGGCATCGATGGCGTGGCCACCTTCCATCGCTAGCGAGACATGGAATCGCTTCTCCGGGTTGTTGCCCTTTACGCCGTATTCCCGGCTTTGCCCTGGAGACTTGTTTTCCGGGGTGCCCCGCCCCTTTGTGACCATGCGTTCGAGATTGTTGAGCCTCTCACGCAGCTCCGTTTCCTGTCGCGCTATCTCTTGTTGCCTGTGGCGAAGCGGTGGGGTAGATCTGCGCGAACGACGAAACATCCCCATCACCTGCTGGCCATCCAAAAGAAAATCGCAAGCGCAACAGCGCCAAAGATAATCAGCGGCAAGGTGAGAGCGACGCCGATCTGCAACCACTGAACAAAAGAACGCCCGTTGCTGCTTTCATAAGCTTCTGGGGCGACGTCAGGCAACGAGACCTCGCCAGGTGTTGCACCGGCTGCTTGCAACCGGCTGCGTTGCTCGCCGTACTCGGTCCGCGCGTCGTCCACCGTGCTTAGAGCCCGGCTCAGCTCCTTGTGCAAATCTGCGGGATTCCAGCTTCTGGGATCGATCGCTTCAATTAATTCCAAATGTTGAGAGAAACTTTCCCGAGTCGCCCGGATTTGCTCCAGTCGATTTTGCGCACTGTACGCTTCTCGCTCGAGCACAACCAGCGCGCGTGTCAATTTATCGGCCATTTCCGTCCGCCCAGTCTCCAGTTCGTCCTGGCGTCGGCTTAGTTCTTCCAATTCGCGCTTCTGTTTTTCGATCTGCTCCTGCTGGCGCTTGAGCTGGAGCAGTTGCTCCTGCGCTTTTTGCACCTGTGAATCCAGATGCTCGGCAGAAATGGCTTCGTCCCCGCTCAGCTCGAGCATTTGTTCAATCGGTCGAATTTTTTCTGCCATGATTAAATCGAGACCCCCGTCCGGGCTCGCCGTAGCGCATATTAAATGGCTGACTCGAGAATTCCAGATATTTCCGTCAATAAACGCGCGAAAATTTTTGATTGTGCTGGAATTAAGTCATTGGGCGCTATCGCCCCGGCATCATCTCGAGAAGAAAACCCCTGAGATATTCCGTTTCAGGAATTGTCGGGAGAATAGGATGATCACGCGCCTGCTCGAACCGGCGCACGCGTCTCGCGGAACGCCGGGCATCTAGGAGCGCGTCGGTAATTGTCTCCGAGAATGCGGTATCGCTCACGTGATGCGAGCATGAGAACGTCGCCAGCAAACCGTCTTTCGATAAGAGCTTGAACGCGCGCATGTGCAATTCTCGATAACCGCGCAACGCATCGCGCAGTCCGCTTTTCATCCTGGTAAACGAAGGCGGATCGAGAACAATCAGGTCGTACTGTGCCTCCGCTTTTTCAGCCGCGCGAAGGAATTGAAAGACGTCTTGCTCGATCCATTTCGCCTTCAGTTCATTATGGGCCGCGTTTCGTTTCGCAGCGGAAATGTTCTCGGAACTTTCTTCAACACCAGTCACATCCGCCGCGCCTGCGCGTGCACACGTCAACGCAAACGCTCCCTGGTTTGCAAAGCAATCCAGAACGCGCCGGTCGCGGGCGTATCCCGCGACGATTCCGTAATTATATCTCTGGTCGAGATAGAAACCGGTCTTTTGACCGTGCAACAGATCGACTTCGAACTTTACTCCTTCGATTTCGATCGCTGTTTGCGCAGGAGTTCCGCGTAAAACGCCTCTACCTAGTTCCAAGCCTTCTGCGTTGCGGACAGGCGCATCGTTTCGTTCAATGATGACAACATCGCCGAACAGATCGACCACCGCGGCCGTGATCGAATCCTTTCGAATGTCCATCGCGCGCGTGAGAGTCTGCAAAACGAAATGATCGCCGTAGCGATCGACGATCACGCCGGGCAGGCCGTCACTCTCACTCCACACAACGCGGCGCAGTTTTGGATCGACCTTCCGCCGGTCGCGATGCTCGGAAGCTTGCGCGATTCGGCGCCTAAAGAACTCAAGATCCAAATCCTGCCGGCGCCGCGAGAAACGACGCGCCACGATTTGTGATCTCGAATTGTAAATGGCGCTTCCAATCAAACGGTCCTTGCCGTCCTTGAGTGAAATCACATCGCCGTCCGTTGGATTGCCAAAAACCTTGAGGACTTCACTAGAGAACACCCAATCGTGTCCGTGCAAAATTCGCGCACGCGGTTTGACAACGATTCCGGCCATAGAAGGAATTCAACGTCCAATACCCCACTCGCCTTCGCAACGCTTCCGCGCATCCAACCGCCCAACTGTCAACGCCCAATTGTCATTCCGAGCGAAGGCGAGGAATCTCTCGAAGTTAAATCCAGAGATGTCTCGACTTCGCTCGACATGACAAAACAGTAAGCGAGTTGAAAATTGGGCGCTAAACGTTCAGCATTTGCTCATGCAAATTGCCATCCAATCCTCAATCGAGCTACCCCGGATCAACAAACTGCGCAGCGGCAAGGTGCGCGAAGTCTTTGACCTTGGCGACACACTTCTCTTTGTGGTTACCGATCGCATCTCGGCTTTTGACGTGATTTTGGCCGACCCAATCCCGCACAAGGGCGCAGTGCTCAACCAGATTTCTGCGTTCTGGTTCAAGCGGTTCGGCGATGTTCCGAATCACCTCATCACGGCGAATTTTGAAGAGTTCCTGGACGATCTGCAGGAGTTTCGCGAGCAGCTTGTCGGACGCTCGATGATCGTAAAGAAAACGAAACCCTTGCCAGTAGAATGCGTCGTGCGCGGTTATCTCGCGGGTTCTGGTTGGAAAGAGTATCAGCAATCGCAGAGCGTTTGCGGAATCAAGCTTCCAGCCGGACTAAAACTCGCATCGCAATTGCCGGAACCAATCTTCACCCCGGCAACGAAAGCAGAAGAAGGTCATGATGAGAACATCGACATGAAACGATGCGCTCAGATTCTTGGTGAAGAAGTCGCGGATCGCGTAAAAAAGCTAAGCCTGGAAATTTATTCGCTAGGCCGCGATCACGCTGCTCAGCAGGGAATCATCGTCGCGGATACGAAATTTGAGTTTGGCACTGTTGAGGGAGATTTGCTCTTGATTGACGAATGCCTCACGCCGGACTCTTCTCGCTTTTGGCCAAAGGACCAATACGTTGTCGGACAGAGCCCACCCAGTTTCGACAAACAATTCGTGCGAGATTATCTGGAGACGCTCGACTGGGACAAGACTCCGCCGGCCCCGCGTCTGCCGAAGGAAGTTATCGAAAAAACCTCCGCGAAATATCTGGAAGCATTTCGCCGACTGACGGGGAGCGAAATCGCGAACGTCTAGATCATCCGCTCCCTGCGTAGGCGCTTCAGCTTGAAACGAAAATGTCAGTAAGCCGGCCCGACATCCTGTTCGTCATGACGGACCAGCAGCGGTTCGACACTATCGCTGCGCTCGGCAACTCGCATATTTACACGCCTAATATCGATCACCTGGTGCGAAGAGGAATTGCGTTTTCGAATGCATACGCCACGTGTCCGGTTTGCGTCGCCGCGCGCTACACGATCCGGACGGGTTGTGAACCGCCGACAACGCGGGTGTTTAGTAACGCAAAAGCGGCTGCGGTGGCTGGGCAAGCGCTAGAAATGGAAGCGCGTTGCGGACCGTATCTGGGACGGACGATGTCGCGACTTGGGTACCGAACTTTTGGAATCGGAAAATTTCACACGACTCCGTGGAACGAAGATCTCGGTTACGAAACGTTATGGCGCTGCGAAGAGACTTACCATCCGCCAAAGCGCGAAGGCGATGACTACGGATCATGGCTGGCAGGGGAGCACCCAGACTTCGACTTCCTGGAGCAACCGATGGGCGAACGCAGCGAGATGTACTACCTTCCCCAGCGCAGCCCGCTTCCAGCCGAACTAGGAGGCGAATGGTGGATGGCCGATCGTGCGATAGAGGAGATCGCAAAGTCAGGTGATTCGCGCCCGTTTTTCGGATTCGTCTCGTTTGTAGGTCCGCATCCGCCGCTGGCTCCGCCAATTCCGTTCAATCGAATGTACAATCCAGATCGAATGCCACAGCTGGTCCTCGGCAGCATCCAGGAGGACCACCTCGATGAGGAAATCCCTTTCATGCGACACGCTATCTGGGCAGACGCCATTAATCCAGAGCTGGCGAAGATCGTGAAGGCACGATATTACGGCGAGATCAGTTATCTGGATCATTGCCTTGGCCGAATCCTCGACGCGATCGAAGCGCGACCGAGTCGAGACAACGTTCTAGTCTGTTTTTTTTCCGACCACGGCGACCTTTTGGGCGATCATCACGGCTGGCAGAAACAAAACTTTTTCGAGAGCGCCTGCCGTTTGCCATTGCTTCTGAGCTGGCCCGCAATGCTGCCCGCCGGAACGATCCGAACTGAACTGATCAGTCTGGCCGACCTTTTCGGCATTGCGACGGGGGCGGCAGACGCATGCGAAGTGCGTCAAGGAATAGACGTTCTTAAAATGTTGCGAGGCGAATGCGCGCCGCGCGAATATCTCGTCGGCATGGTAGAAATTCCTGGCTCACAGGATTTCAAAGTCATGGTGCTCATGGGCGAGTGGAAATATATTTTCATGGCCAACGGCGGCCGGGAACAACTCTTCAATCGCAGGCACGATCTTAATGAGCTGTCGAACTGCGTCAGCTCGTCTTCGGCAATCAGGAATGATCTTTATGTTTTGGCTGTGCAAGCATGCCGCGTCCCGGGCGCGATGGACGCGCTCGACGGGGATAAACTTCGCGCATTTCCTTTTCGCAAACGGCCATTGATGCGCATCTGTCAATTCGACCGGTCGCGCGGCGTGCTCGGCTTTCCAGATAAACCGGAGGACGCGCTGAAAGATTTCGACCGCGCTACGTTGAGGCGAGTGAAGTGATTATGGAGAGCCCTTCGGATGATCAGGAAGACCTCGGCGCCGGCCTAAAACCGGGCGACCCGCATTATCGCGCGTACGTCGGTCCTCCAGAGGATTACGATTTGATCGCGGCGATGACATTCAATCTTCTCACCACGCTCGGCCTGCGCCAGTCTCATTCATTGCTTGATGTCGGCTGCGGTTCGCTTCGGATCGGGCGCTTGCTCATTCCCTACCTGAATCGCGGAAAATACTTCGGCGTAGAGCCGAATGAATGGCTGGTCGAGGAAGGAATTGAGCGGGAGCTCGGCGAAACATTGGTGCAAATCAAACGCCCGACGTTCTTCTTTTCCGATTCTCCCGATGCCGTTGCCAGAGCGAAAGTCTCATTCGATTTCGTGCTGGCTCAATCGATCTTCAGTCATTGCGGGTTGGATCTGATCAAGAGTTGGTTGTCTGCAGTTTCGCGTTCACTGGCGAGCGATGGAGCTTTAGTCGCGACATTTTTGCCCGGCGAGGAAGACTCTCGGCGCACCGGCTGGATCTATCCCGAATGTGTAAATTACCGGCCAGCGACACTGAAACGCGCAGCCGCAGAAGCGAATTTGCGATTTGAAATTCTGGATTGGAAACATCCTCGGCAGACGTGGGCGCTCTTTGCTGCGCCGAAGTTTGATTCAACATGGTTCAAGGATCGGTCTCTCACTTGGAACACAGCGCTCGAAAACGCGCTGAGTCGAAAGAAACAGGGAAATGTCGCTCCGGTGACCGATACGGATTGAGCGATGCAAGTTGCGAGCAACGACGAGATTTTCGCCGCCCCGTTAAAGGTGGAAGGTCCAGCCGACTGCCACTTTTACCACACGATGGAAGTCCCCGGTCATGGGATAATGAATGGCGAGTGGGATTTGCGTGGCGGAGTGGATGACTATCTGGGTAAAGTCGCTTTCGCCGGTCAACGCGTTTTGGAAATTGGTCCTGCCAGCGGGTTTCTCACCTTCGAGATGGAAAAACGCGGCGCAGACGTCGTTTCTGTCGAAGTAACAGCGGAGCACGGCTGGGATTTTGTTCCGTATCCGGCTAATAAACTGGAAGAAGTGTTCGGCCCGCGCCGAATCGTGATGCAACGGTTGAAGAATTCCTACTGGTTCAGTCACGCGGCTCACCAATCAAAGGCGAAGGTCCACTACGGGGACGTTTACAATTTGCCTGCCGCCCTCGGACAATTCGACATCGCAGTAATGGGTTCCGTGTTGTTACACTGTCGCGATCCGCTCCGGATCGTTGAGCAATGCGGAAAGATGGCGAGATCGCTCATCATCACTGATATGTTCCATCCGGATTTGGAAGGAACATCGGTCTGCCGTCTCGCGCCCGCTCCCCAGAATTTCCTCTGGCATACCTGGTGGCATTTCAGCACTCAGTTTTTCACCCAGTTTCTCGCCGTAATGGGATTCACGACAACAGCGAATTTAACACATCAGCAGCATCGTCTCGGAAGAGCCTACACTCTTTTCACTATTGTCGGCCGAAGATAGCGGTCTGCTCCCGCTGGGGCGAGATTTAAGAAATCAATTCCGCAACAAGGGATTTCTCTTCTTTCAACTCTGCCACGGACGCGTCAATTTTAGCGCGACTGAAATCATTTATCGGAACTCCCTGAACGATTTCCCATTTTCCACTACGGACATTGACTGGGAATGAGGAGATCAATCCTTTCTCGACGTCATAACTCCCATCGGAACAAACGGCCGCGCTGTGCCAGTCGCTGCCCGGCGTGTCGTTCGTAAGCGAACACTCGGTATCGATAATCGCGTTCGCGGCTGACCCGGCTGAAGAAAGCCCGCGCGCCTTGATCACGGCGGCACCGCGCTGTTGCACCGTCGCAATGAATTCTTCCTTCAGCCATTTCTCGTCTCCGATCACTTCGTTCGCGGGACGAGCGTCGATCCTCGCATTGTAGAAATCCGGATACTGAGTCGAGGAATGATTGCCCCAGATGGTCATGTTCGTGACCGAACCAATCCCTACACCGGCCTTATGCGCCAGCTGCGCGCGGGCCCGATTTTCATCCAATCGCGTCATCGCGAACCAGCGGTCGCGCGGAATTTCTTTCGCGTTGTTCATCGCAATCAGACAATTGGTGTTACACGGATTTCCGACTACGAGCACGCGGACATCGGCCGCTGCATTTTTTTGGATCGCCTGACCTTGCCCGACGAAAATCTTGCCGTTGATTCCGAGTAACTCCTTCCGCTCCATGCCGGCCTTGCGCGGCACACTTCCGACCAGCAGAGCCCAGTTGATATCGCGAAAGCCTTCATCCAAGTCGGCCGTCGGTATGACAGATTCGAGCAGCGGAAAGGCACAATCATCCAATTCCATGACCACGCCGTTGAGCGCAGCGAGCATTGGAGGAATCTCGATCAGGTGGAGTCTTAGCGGTTGATCGAGCCCGAACATCTGTCCGGAGGCAATACGAAACAGAAGCGCGTAACCAATCTGGCCGGCAGCGCCGGTCACAGCGACTTTAATCGGAGTTTTCATGGTGCAATTAGCCACAAACGCCTTGCTCAGCAAAGCCGAAGCAGGGACGCAGCATGTAGCACAGGCATCGTGCCTGTGGGTCCGCCGGCGTCTCGCCTGCCGAAGAAGAAAACGTGTGGTAAATTAACTCTCGATGTATCCGACGAAGCTGACCAAGATCATCAATCTCTTCGAATCGTTGCCGGAAGTTGAGCGGCGTGAGACGCTCGTCTCCTACGCGGATAACGCCAAGAATCAAGAGCCGCAAGAAAGCGAGAATTTTGATCTGGTCGATGTGCGAAAAGACGAAGAATGCACGGACACCGTGGGCGTTTACCTGCACTTGAACGAAAACGGGAAGGCGCACATTCGCATGACGCTCGGGCCAGAAGTGCAAACGCTCACTCGTTCGATGACTGCGATTCTGTGCAAAGGCCTCGAAGGCTCGACTCCGCAGGAAATTCTAGATCTTCCGAGCGATTTCGTGACTCGCATTGTAGGTACAGAACTGGTGCGCATCCGCAGTCAGACGGTGTATTACGTTCTGACGCGCATCAAAAGCATCTGCAAAGTTTATCTCGATCGCCAGCGCATGGCGCAGGTGGCGTGACGGCATGGAAGTTCGGCTACCAGCCGAACTCGGCAGATAAGTTTCCAGCTTGTCCATGGTCCGGTGACCGAAACGTGGGGCTCGAAGCCAAACGGCCGAGTCAATCAGGATGGTTGACCTCCGGTGCGCATCTTCGCGCGTGACGTTCGCCTGATTTCGTTTACTGTCCGCGCTGGCGCAGATGCCGCGAAATAACAACCTCAACAAAATCCTGCTGATCGGCTCCGGTCCAATCGTCATCGGGCAAGGTTGCGAATTTGATTATTCCGGCGTGCAAGCGTGCAAGGCACTGCGCGAAGAGCGGTATGAAGTCGTGCTGGTGAATTCGAATCCGGCCACGATTATGACCGATCCAGAATTCGCTGATCGCACTTACATCGAGCCGATCACTGCTGAAGTGATCGAAGCGATCATGGAACGCGAAAAGCCCGACGCAATTTTGCCCACGCTTGGAGGACAGACGGCGCTCAATGCCGCGATGGAATTGAACCGCAGCGGCGCGCTGGCGCGGCACAGTGTGAAATTAATAGGAGCAAACGCTCAGGCCATCGCCAAAGGCGAAGACCGGCAGCTGTTTAAGGAAGCGATGTTACGCATCGGGCTCGAGGTGCCGCGCTCCGGCGTGGCACGTTCTCTGGCGGATCTCGACCGGATCATCGGCGAGATCGGCACATTTCCGCTCATCATTCGACCGGCGTTCACTCTCGGCGGAACTGGCGGTGGCATCGCTTACAATCGCGAAGAGCTCGATGTGATCGCTGCACGAGGCCTCGATCTGTCGCCGGTTCACGAAGTGCTGATCGAAGAATCGCTGGTTGGTTGGAAAGAATTCGAGATGGAAGTGATGCGCGACCGAATGGACAACTGCGTGGTCGTCTGTTCCATCGAGAATTTCGATCCCATGGGGGTGCACACCGGGGACTCCATTACCGTTGCACCTGTGCAAACGCTCACTGACAAGGAATACCAGATGATGCGCGACGCCGCGTTTGCGGTAATTCGTGAGATTGGCGTCGAGACCGGTGGGTCTAACATTCAGTTTGCGGTTCATCCCGACAACGGCCGGATGGTCGTGATCGAGATGAATCCGCGTGTGTCGCGTTCCAGCGCGCTGGCATCGAAGGCGACGGGTTTTCCCATTGCTAAGATCGCCGCAAAACTCGCGGTCGGCTACACGCTGGATGAAATCAAAAAC
>QHNR01000108.1 GCA_003218475.1 Verrucomicrobiota bacterium
TCTTTTCCATCAATCGCCCTGGCTTCGGGAGCAATGATTTCGCCTGAACCAATGGTTGGGCCGTCCTGAATACTGACCACGCCGATAGTGTCGACGTTCGGATTGAAGTCGGGCGCGGCTACGGCTAACGACGGGGTCGAGCCTCCTTCGCTTGCGCTAGTTCCAGTAAGGCTCGCGCGAAAATGGCTCTGACCGCCAACGCCTGTTCCGATAACTACCGGATCAAAGGCGCGCATGGAAGCGAGTTGCGCCTTCCACGATTCATACCGATCGGCTGACTCGCGCACCGGTCCGGAGAACACACGTTCTTCCGTGATGACGACGAACAGCGCCAGGTTAATCGCATAAACGCCTTCGCGTAAAATCCCGCGCTGTCGACCGCGTTGACCGTGCGCTTCGAGGAAGCGAAACGCGTTCTGGAAATGATTGGAATCCACCGTTCGACCGAGTGTTTGAATCGGTTCCAGTGGAACACCGTCACGCGCGTAGACGTAGGCCATTTTTCCTTCGGCTACGACGACGAGCGGTTCTTTATGAATGCGGTATTGCCACGGATATAATCCGAAGTGAATACCGCCACGTAAGAAGCGGGCCTGATAACCGGCCTCACCATTACGGGCAATGATCTGGCCTTCGCGCAGCGAACCTTTGCTGCTCCAGATTTTCTCGATGATGCCAACCTGGGTGTGCGGAATATAAACAATTCCGAGCAAACGCGGCAGGCACAATAACAACACCACTAAAGCAGCACCATGCAGCCACGGGCTGTGGAGTGCAGCTGCAAGTGCGAAACCAAGAGCGATGAAGTTCATGTTTTTTTCTCCTTTTTTATTTTCACTCAGTTAGACACTGCGCAGCCGCGCCGGTGCAGTCGCGTTCAACCAATTTTGTTCAATATTTTCTAAGAATTGGCACGGCGGTTGATTCACTGGGAGGGCCAAAACGACGCTGTTTGCGGCGCGCTTGCCTAACGAGCAGCGGACGCGCAGCTCGGATGGGCTGAGCACGGAGAATCGTCAGCTCTGCAATAAAATATTTCCATCGCCCGGTTCACGGTGTTCAGTTAGCGATGGGAAATCACATGGAGTTCACTGGTGGATGCGTTTGCGGCGGGACACGTTACGTGTTGAAGAGTCGGCCGTTTGGGCTGGGCGATTGTCATTGCATCGATTGTCGGCGAAGCGCCGGCGCGCCGTATGTCACTTGGGGATCCGTGCCCCATGCGGATTTGGTCGTGACAAAGGGTGAACCGCGCAAGATCGCGCATGCGGATCGGATTCGCTCGTTCGCTGCATGTTGCGGCACGCATTTGTTTTTCGAGGGCAGTAGGGATTCCGACACGATCGACGTGACGATCGCGTCGCTCGACGATCCGACGCCGTTTGCGCCGCAGAAAGCGATCTGGCTCGAAGATAAATTGCCGTGGGTTATGCTCGATGAGTCGCTGCCTACTTTCCCGAGGAGCTCGCAAACTTCCTAATCAAGCGCTGGAAGCAACCGGCTCGATCGCGCGTGCTCTTCTCGCTCACGGAAAGCTTGTTAGCGAGTTGATAGTTGAGTGTTGAGGGGCTTGCGGCCGACACGGCCGCCTCTACACCGAGAGGCGGCGGTCAATGACCACGGCTACAGTTTTTCCTCTCTTCTGATTAGAGAACGCGTGGAAAACGGATATTCAGCTTAATGCAAATGTAGAGGACCAGGATCGCGCCGAGTGTGGAAAAAATAAGGCCGGCGGGATGGAATCGTCCGGTTGTCGGGTGCGTAAACATATGGGTAACGGCGCCGCCGATGATCGATCCGATGATGCCGAGCACGATTGTCCAGAAAATCGTCATGTGTACGTGCATCACCGATTTCGCGATAACCCCCGCGATCAACCCAACAATAATGTACCAGATTAAGTGAATCATAATTTTTCCCTCCGTCGTTTGCCTGCAGAAAGTTGCCGAGTATGGCCAAGCGTTTCACAATTGACCAGACTTTTCGCGAAAGAGAAGGGATTAGCTCATGTAGGCCCGAGCCGGCCGGGCAGAGAAGATTGAAGGCGGAATGGAGTGAATGGGAGTAACCACGAATGGACCCGCCTACGCCGAGGCTACGGCGCGGCAAGCACGAATAGACACGAATTTTCGGATGGGAAGGCTAACCACGGAGTTGAAACTCGCTCGTCTCCCAACTCGCTCGCCGCTACCCTTACGGCTTTACCTTCTATCTCGCTGATCCTGTCAGCTCGATTGCGCGGATGGCACCAATTTCGGATGCGAAACCTTACCCATCTGTGAAAATCTGCGAGACAGGCTGGTTGGCGCTGCGGCCACCCGCGCAAAAGTCCCGTTAGAATCGATTGCTATTTTATGAAAGGCGGTCCACCAAGATGGACAGTAAACTTATGCCGATAGAAATCGATGAAAGCGATTCGTTGGCGAACTCGATTCCAGTGCCGGCGTGTCCCGGTTGCAGAATGGTCAAGAATGAGTGGCCTGGCGAAGGATATACGCACGACGGCGAGACCTATTGCTGCCAGGGTTGTGCCGAAGGGACCGGTTGCATATGCGTCGCCGTCGCGAAACCAGGCTTCTCACGCCAGGGACAGAAACTAACGCGGGCAGAGCCGCGTCCGGGCGAGCAGCGCTCCGGCGCACCGGCACCGAAGGGCGAACTAAGCGGAGAACGAGATAACTTGGGCACCGAAGAGGCTCTCGATCAGGGCGGCTAAGATCATCAGCCGGTTGATAGCGTAAAGCTCCGTGGGAGCCACGCTCCTTTACGGAGTTGAGTGTTGAGCGCCAGCGGCCGACACGGCCGACACTACAGGAGTTCCTGGATAAGGCGCTGCGCTTGTTCTGGGGAAATGCCGAGCGGGCGGAATGCGAGCGGGCCTTCGCCGGTGTGCAACACCGGTTCCAGATCTTCGAGGCTTTCCAAGTCGGTCCGCCGCCAGAACAATCCGATGGGAATTTCTTCGCCCCACTGATAACCGCGCTCGATCGCCTTGTGGAAGTCGGTCGGGTCGTGGCCCTGTTCCTCGAGTATTTTCACGCGCGGATTAAACCACTGGTAGGTGTTGTCCTTGTTGTAAGTGACGCAAGGACTGAAGACGTCCACCAGCGCGAAGCCCTTGTGTTGAATGGCGCCCTTGAACATTTCGACCATGTGCTTCTGTTTGCCGCTGAAGGCGCGCGCCACATAAGTGGCACCGCCAACGATTGCCATCGGGATCGGATTGATCGGATTTTCAACACTTCCGTATGGCGTACTCTTGGTTTTCATTCCCTTGACGCTAGTGGGCGAGCATTGGCCGGTGGTTAAACCGTAGATCTGGTTGTCCATCACGACGTAAGTGAGATCAACGTTGCGCCGCATGGTGTGAACAAAATGGTTGCCGCCGATTCCGTAACCGTCGCCGTCGCCGCCAGCGCAAATCACCTTCAATTCGTGGTTGCCAAGTCGGACGCCGGTCGCAACCGCGAGTGCGCGGCCATGGAGCGTGTGCATTCCGTAAGTGTTGACGTAACCCGGCAGATTCGATGAACAGCCGATGCCGCTGATGACGCAGGCCTGATGCGGTTGCAGCCCCAATTCGAACAGCGCCGTTTGAAGCGCGGCGAGCACGGAGAAATCGCCGCAGCCGGGACACCAATCAGGATGAATCCGGCCGCGGTAAGTCTCTTTCGTTAATTGGCCGGGCTCGGTTGTGGCAGGCGGTGCAGCGGGTGCGGTCATGGTTCGTTAGGCGTTAACTTCATGGACAGGAATGGAAAGGCGGGTCTCTCCGGCCAGTTGCGTTTTCACTGCTTCGACAATGTGGTGCGGCATGAACGGTTCGCCGTCGTACTTACGGATGTGACCGTGCCCATCGAAACCGGTTTCGCTTCGGAGATAACGGGCGAACTGGCCGCTCTGATTGTTCTCAACCAAGATCACATTCTTACTGCGCCCGAGAATGGCGCTGATCTCCGCCGCGTGCAGCGGCACAATCCATTTAATGGCCAGCTGATTGGCCACGATGCCTTCTTCGCCTGCCAGTTTTTCCACCGCTTCCCGGATTACGCCCGCGGTTGAGCCCCAACCAACCAGCGTGACATCGGCCTCCTCCGAACCAACGAGTTTCGGCGACGCGATGTCCTTGATCGCGCCTTGCATTTTGCGGGCGCGTTTCTCCACCATCATCCGCCGTTTCTGCGGATTGGTGAATTCATCACTGATGAGCGTGCCGTCCTCGTCGTGTTCGTCGGTCGCGGCGGTAAAAATGTAACCGGGCACGCCTGGCACCGCGCGCGGAGAAATTCCGCTCGCCGTATTCTTGTAACGCAGATACGCATTGTCGTTGTAGCCGCTGGCGGGATTCGCGCCGTTTCCGTTGCCGTTGGGCAGAATCAATTCGCCCCGGTCGATCTTCACTCGGAAATCCAGATCATCCGGATCGATGCTCGTGGTTCCTTCGGAAATCAGCAGATCGGACAAGACCAGACCGGGACATTGGTATTTGTCGCAGAGGTTGAACAACTCCGGAACCGTGTGAAACAAATCCAACTGATTCGTCGGCGCGACAACAATGCGCGGATAATCGCCCTGGCCGGCGCCCAGCACCTGCCAAAGATCGCCTTGTTCGGTCTTGGTTGGCACGCCTGTCGCCGGTCCGGCGCGTTGCACATCGATGCAAACAATCGGCGTTTCAATCATTCCCGCCATCCCGACGGCCTCGCTCATTAGTGCAAACCCGCCGCCGCTAGTTGCGCACATGGCACGGCAACCGGTGTGAGCTGCGCCAATCACCATGTTCATCACACCGATCTCGTCTTCGACTTGCCGGACCATAATGCCGAGCTCACGCGCGTGCGCCGCCATCCACATCAACACGCCGGTGGAAGGGCTCATCGGATACGCCGCATAAAATTTCACGCCGGCGGCCGCTCCGCCCATGGCGATGGCTTGGTTGCCGGTAATTATTCCGAGCGGCTTGGCTCCTCGCGGCGCCTTCCAGGAAAAGGCCGTAAAATTTTGAGCCGCGTAATCGTAGCCTGCGCGAGCGATGGCCAGGTTTTCAGCCACAACCGCGTCGCCCTTCTTCTTAAATTGCCGCGAAATGACCGTCTCGAGCGGTTCCGATTCAATCCCGAGCAATTGGAGCGTCCCGCCGAGAGCAGCGGTATTGACCGCCAGCTTGTTGCCCCTGGTCAATTCCTTCATCGGCATGGGGCAGAGCTGGACACCGTCCGCGGCCTTTTCGGGCGTGACCTTCTCTTTATCGTAAATCGCGCACGCTCCGCTCTTTAACAGATGCAGGTGCCGATCCATGGTGTCTTGATTGAGCGGAATAAACACGTCGATCTTGTCGCCCATGTTGCGGACCGGGCCGTCACTCGCGCGAATTGTCAGGAAAGTATGGCCGCCACGGATGATCGACTGGTAAGCGTTGTAGGCGTTGAGATGCAGCCCGCGCCGCGCAAAGATGAGCGCGAGAATGTTCCCAGTGGAAGCGATCCCCTGGCCGTTCTCACCGCCAATACCGACTGCGAAATCAATTTTGTTCATTACGCCGGAGTCAGTTTTTGCTGTTCGGCGCGTAAATTTGCTGCGCCGGACGTTAATAAGCAAGCGAAAGCCAGAAAGTAGGCACAGCAGTGACGAGTGACGAGCACAGCTAGGGCTTGCGCCCTGGCTGAAAACCGCCGAGGAAAATCAGATGAAGAAGATAAACCCTTTTTTATGGTTCGATTCGGAAGCGGAGCAGGCAGCTGAATTCTACGTCGGCATTTTCAAGAATTCGAAGATCGGGAAGATCGCGCGTTATGGCGAAGAAGCCGCCCAAAAAACCGGCCGGCTGTCAGGATCGATCATGACGGTGGAGTTCACGCTGGACAGAGTGGAGTTCGTGGCGCTCAACGGCGGACCGCAGTTCAAGTTTACCGAAGCGATCTCGTTCGCAGTCAACTGCGAGACCCAGGAGGAAGTCGATTATTTCTGGGAAAAACTTTTCGCGATGGCGGATCGACCGGGCGGTGCGGTTGGCTCAAAGACAAATTCGGACTCTCCTGGCAGATCAACCCGGTCGTTCTCCGCGATATGTTGGCCGATCCCGATAAAGCGAAAGCAGCGCGCGTCATGAACGCGCTGATGGAAATGGACAAGATCGACATTGCCGCCTTGGAAAAGGCCCCGCAAAGCGAAATGACTTATGACGAACGTCGAATGCGCACATTGACGCAAACTTTGTTTTTCAGATTCCCGTACTTCGGGGACTGATTAATCTGAAAATCCTTGGCGAGCCGTAGGCTACCGAAGGCTGCTGTGTCATCTGTGGATAAAACTTGCAGGGCGCACATGAACATTTTCGTTCTCGTCCGCGCAATCACTTACGCTGCGCTTTTTATTGGCTTCGTGCTGGTTTATTTACCCGGTCGGTTCTTGTCGTGGTCGGGCATTGTTGCGCCCGGAACTACCGGAGCGCCGCAGGTCGCGGGGATGATCATGGTAGCGATCGGGACGGCGATTGCGCTTTGGTGCGTGTTCACGTTTGTGTTCATCGGAAAAGGCACGCCGGCGCCGTTCGATCCGCCAAGAAAACTCGTGATCCGTGGGCCGTATCGTTTCGTGCGTAATCCAATGTATATCGGCGCCGGAATGACCCTGGCCGGCGCGGCACTCTATTACGAGTCGCTGTCGATCTTGATCTATGCCGGCTTGTTCTTTCTCATAACCCACCTGTTCGTTGTGTTGTACGAGGAGCCGACTTTGCGACGAACTTTCGGGGCTGAGTATGAAGCATATTTCTACCGGGTCAGGCGTTGGCTGCCGAAGAGAACTAAGAGGTAACAATTAAGAAGGATGAAGGAAGACAAATTTATGACGCGGCAAGGAATCAGTGCGCGGTCATCGAACGCCGTAATCTGTTGAGGCCGGCGATTGTTCGTCTGGCTCTTTCTCCTTCTGCTTTGCGCTCCACGTAACCAGGCCGGCGCCCAACACAATCAGGCAAATCCCCGCCCAGCGAACACTCGATATCTCTTCTTTGAGAAAAATCCTGGCTGCCAGGCTCGTGATAATGAAACCAAGAGCCGTTAACGGCCAGACGATGCTGACATCCTTCTGTGAAAGCAAGTAAAGCAGGAAGCCAAAGAAAATGGCTTCGAAGAAGACGCCGGTTAGAATGTTTTTGTTTGTCGCGCCACGTTTGATTAACGATATAATTTCCGCGGCATTGATTGTTTTTGGTTCCCCAATTTGATTGAGGCCGCCACTGAGAAACACCACACCGATGGCTTCGAAAACCAGCGCGATCAACAGAATCAAAATAAACTTCGTCACAAATCGTGATACGGGATCAAGTCAATTGCCCGGCCGTTCAACGACCGATTTTGCATTTGAGCTAAACACGGCGTCGGACTTCTGTTAAACTCATCGAACGACGGGAGCGAGTAAAGCTCGGATCGCCAGGATTCTGGCTCACGGCTCACGCAATAGCGACAATCTTCCGGTCATGCGCGCGGCAGCGGTGCGGAAGAAACGCTGTTGGGGCCGAAAATTTCGGCGGTTGATTTTGAATGATCGGAAAAAAAAGCATCCGTTCGGGGCAAAGTTTTCGAATTGTCAGCGACAATCTCCACTGGAGCTAACAAAGGAAAATCTCATGAAAAAAAATCGCTCTTCGCAGTCCGGCCTCTTTAATCCGCGCGCCTTCGTGGCTTTCACTCTTTGTTCTGTTGGCGTCTTACTGGCTATGGTCAGTTTCGCGGCGCCGAGACCCAGGCCCGCGCCGCCCACCTTCGGGCATCCGATCATCAGCGGCATCGGCGGGGTTGGTTTCGAACAAGGCCTGCGGGTGGACCCTTCGAATCCAACCCGCCTCTACACCAGCGTGCCTGGGGCCCTTTCCTCCGACACCAGCTGGATTTGGCACTCCCTCGACGCCGGCAAGACCTTCAAATGGGTCATCGGCGCTACTGCGCTTGAAGGAAAGGTAACGACCTGCTTTGGTGGCGGCGACACCGAAACCGCTGTGGACTCGGCAGGTCATCTCTACTTTGCCGATTTAACCCTAGCGAACTTTAGCACCTCACGCTCGGATGACCAGGGTGCGACGTTCACTTGCAGCAACACAGGCGTCCCAGACGCGGTCGTTGACCGCCAGTGGTACGCGACCGACGGCGACCCGACGAACGGCGGCAGCATCTACCTCGTCAATGACGAGATTGGGCCGGGCGGACCGCTATGCGGGAATAGTCTTGTTAATAATGTCCTCGTCATGTACCGCTCGCCGCTGCCAGGCGGGGAGGCGACCGCAGGCATCGAGTTCGGCCCGCGTAATACCGTTACCGCAGACCTTTCTTGCGACGAAGGAATCATGGGTAACAACGAGGTCAGTCCCGTCGCCACCACCTTGGGTCAACCCGACGGAAGCGGCGGATTTGTGACTCTCCCCACAGCCGTCAAGCACATCTTTGTGATTCACGACGACGCGGCCTTGCATCAGATTCAGATCGGCCGCTGCTTCCCCGTCGCCTTCGGCCCGCCCGTCCCCAATGTAAGCGATCCCAGTGGCTTGAACTGTACCAACATCCTGGTCGCCGAACTCGGTGCGACCGGTGTCAAGACCGGGGCGAACTTTCCGACGATGGCGATTGACAACGCGGGCAATCTCTACGCCGTGTGGGAGCAAGCACCTATCAATGACAGCGGTCAGGTGATCGGCGACACCGTGCTCAAGTACTCGTTTTCCACCGATCAAGGCAACACCTGGGCCGCTCCAATTCAAATTGACACATCGGGTTCACCCGTGGGCACCCTTCATAACAATGTGTTTGCCTGGACCATAGCTGGAGACGATGGACGCGTGGACATCGCTTGGTACGGCACGCCCGGCGTCGCGCCGAATCCTTCTAACGGGCCCGACTCCTGCGACGGTTGCGACTGGAGCCTGTGGATGGTGCAGACATTGAACGGGCACGCTGCCACTCCAACCTTTACCGCGCCAATCCTGGCGAGTGAGCACTTTATCCATCGCGGCAGCATGTTCACACTCATTGGCGGTCAAAACGGCGACCGCACCCTCGGCGATTTTCTGCAACTGCGGATGGGTGCAAACGGTGAGGCGGAAATCGCTTACGCCGACTCGAATAATGTTGACGAAGGCTTTGCCCCACACGGCATGTTCACCCGACAGAACGGCGGCAACGGGTTATTAGTGGCAAGCTCGCCCGTGAACATTCCGGGATTAGCACCGTTCAACGCGGCGTCGGACCCAAGCGGAGACGGCAAGTATGAGGTAAACGGTCTTAGCAGCGCCAATATGCCGCAGCTCGACATCACCAACTCGAGCGTCAGCCTGCTCACCAAGGCGCCTTGTTCGACGGCCGCCCCTTGTTATCAGGTGGTGATGAAGCTTAACAATCTGTCTCTCGCGCCGACAACCGCTCAAGATCCGGACCTTGATTTGGTCTGGCTGACCCAATGGTTCGTTCCATCCACGACGGATCCGAATGGTGGAAAGAATTTCTTCGTCTATGCCGAGTCGTTCAACGGCGGCACGCTACAGTGCTTTGCCGGCGAAAACGCCGCGCAGGCAGTCGGCGGGGGGGTGACCCTGACATATCCCGGCGCCACCCAATTGTCTGCTGCGAACTGCCAAGCGACGACCGGCCGCAACGGCACGATCACGATTGACGTGCCACTCTCCAACGTGAATGAGCCCGGTGCGATTGATAACCGCCTGCACGAAGTCACCGCCAGCACGATGACGCTTCAGCAGCCTGCCAACACCGTCCCTCCCGTCTCTGGCATTGGCGGCTCACTGTTCAACCTGATTGACGTTGCCCAGGGATACACATTCGATTCCACGGTGCACGGAGGGAGGTAATCACACTGGATGTTGAGTTGGCGGTAAAGCGACAATCGACCACGCTCAGAGCCGCGCGCGAGGCTGCGTGTACCTTCGCAGAAGTGTGGTGGCATGAATTAAGAAGATGGATATCACCGGCGGATGCGTTTGCGGCGGGACACGATACGTGTTGAAGAGTCGGCCACTTGCATTGGTCGATTGTCATTGCATCGATTGCCGGCGAAGCGCGGGTGCGCCTTATGTGCAGTGGGGATCGGTTCCGCGCCAGGATTTGGTCGTGACGAAGGGTGAACCGCGCAAGATCGCGTACGCGAATCGGATTCGTTCGTTTGCCGCATGTTGCGGCACGCATTTGTTTTTTGAAGACAGCAAGGACTCGGCCACGATCGATGTCACCATTGCATCCCTCGATGATCCGGCACCGTTTGCGCCACAGAAAGCGATCTTCCTCGAAGATAAATTGCCCTGGATGAAGATCGACGAGTCGATTCCGTCTTTCGCGAAAACGCCGAAGACTTCCTAACCACGAATGGACCCGCCTACGCCAAGGCTACGGCGCGGCAAAGCACGAATAGACACGAATTTTCGGAAAGGCTAACCACGGATTGCGCGGATGGCACGGATTTCAGACGGGAATCCTTATCCATTTGCGAAAGTTTGTTTAATCCGTGGCCGAGATGACCTAAAGAAACGTTCGGAATCGCGAGGGCGCGATCGCCAGGTCGCCGCGGCGACCGCTCCCCAGAATATTTGAATTCGTGTTTATTCGTGCCGATTCGTGGTTGGAATGTCATTTGATCTTCAACCACATCTGAAAGGCGAACTCGTCGAGCTGCGTCCGCTGGCGCCGGACGATTGGGGCGGTCTTTTCGCGGTCGCGTCCGATCCACTCATTTGGGAACAGCATCCGGAGAGCGATCGCTACAAGGAAGTTGTGTTCAAAGTCTTCTTCAGAGAAGCCTTGGAATCCGGCGGAGCGTTTGTTGTCATTGATAAGAACACTCAACAAATTATCGGATCGACCCGATTTTATGGTTACGATCCGGAGAAATCGGAGATTGAAATTGGATGGACGTTTCTGGCACGAAGATATTGGGGCGGGCGCTACAACCGCGAAATGAAAAATTTATTGCTCGCGCATGCGTTCAAGTTTGTTCAAACCGTGGTTTTCCTCGTCGGAGAAAAGAACATCCGTTCCCAAAGGGCCATTGAAAAAGTTGGCGCGATCAGAGATGGAATCGTGGAAAGGGCGTATGGGAATCATCCGCCCGCTCTCAACGTGAGGTACGTGATCAAGAAACCACCATTAGAGCTGAGAGTTGATCGTTGAGAGTTGAGTGAATGGTGGGAACGAGATCGACGGTCATGGACCGCCGCTACAGCCTAAACAATCAGTGAATTCATCAAGCTTCCGCTGTGATTCGGGTTTGTTTGCGCCCGTTAGTCATCACGACCTTCATCATACGACCAATCATCGCGATCTCCGGCCCAATTCCCCAGACCGTACTCGTCGGGATTCTCACCGTGAACCTTCTTCCATTTCACCTTCCATTTCCCGTGCTTGAACTTCGTGACGGGTACCCAAGTTTGGTACGGACGAGCTGCTGGCTCGAGGTACGCCAGATTTTCATTGGATAACCCGAGCGCGTGGAGCGTAGTCGTATCAAGGCGACCGGTCGGTGTAAGTCCCGACTGAAATTGGAATGCGCGCAAAGCGAACGCTGTCCGCCGTCCAGGCCTGCCATCAATCCGGCCTTGGTAATATCCGCGACTCATTAGTTGCCGCTGCACTTCTGCAACAGCGGCACGCGCACTAATCCGACGCGGCACCGATTGATTGGGGGCACCGGCGAAAGGCGGGTTTGCCTCGAGCCGGCGATCTGGTTCGGTTGACGAGGCCGGAGAGGAATTCTGCGCGACCTGGGAGTTGTCTTCCGGGCGAGGGATATTGGACCGCGTGACGGCAGGTTTTGAAGCCGGTTGCGATGACCCGGCTTGGTTCGAATTCACGTTGAGCGAGCGAAGTGTTTCTGAATTGATATCGCCAGTGACTTGCAACCCATTACGAATTTGATAACGCCTTATCGCGGCCGTGGTCTCGGCGCTTTTGTCACCACTGACGTTACCGTAGTAAAAACCTTGGTCTTTGAGCGTTTGCTGCACTGACTGAATTGTTTGATCAGCGCGCACCGAACCGGCTACGCACATTGCGAGGAGAAGATGTGCAATTGTTCGTTTCATGGCCGGAGATCTCGAGATGGTCGCTCACTATTTCTTTCGTGCGCGCCCGTGTCAGTGCGTGCGTCCGCGCCTGCACGGTTTGGACTGCAGAAAGATTTGCGATTTTCCGTTGACTTAGGATACGGATGCATTATTTTGTGAGTTCCGCGAGACGCGGACCGGCCCATGCGTGGAGCCGGTGTTCTTCCGGGCTCAGGGTCGAGCCGATCTTGGTCAGATTAATGACGAAGGTCGAGTTTTGCTTTGTACCGAAGGAAACGGCGATCTTTGACAGTTTGATCGCGGATTTGCCGCCGACGCCGAGGCTATGGCGGCCAGGCGTTTTTGGGCAAATTCGGGATGGTAAAGCCAAGTCAGCAAACATTGAATTGTGCGTTATCGCCTCAAGCCGAGAGGCTTGAGGACGATCCAGCTGGTTCGAAGGAACCGGCTGTGGTCTGTCGATCTTCTTTGAAATCAAAGATTTAGATCGGACTCGCGTAAAGGAATCGGTTTCCGATTCCCACGCGATTAAAAGAAAAGTCAGATCGTCC
>QHNR01000107.1 GCA_003218475.1 Verrucomicrobiota bacterium
CACCGAACGCTTTCGCGTGCTCGCGACTAATGTCGGAGTTGTAGAGTTTAGATTTCCAATTGTAGATTGCAACCGCCGGAGTCACCAATGGAACAACCCAAACTTCGCGACGGCAAGATTGTGCGGAGCGAGGAGCCTCTGAATCTCGAAATGCCGTTTGAGAACCTCGATGGTTTCATTACGCCGACAAAATCGTTTTACGTCCGGACACATTTTCCCATCCCGAAGATCGACAGGAACAAATGGCGGCTACGGGTTGAAGGCGAAGTCGAAACGCCGTTTGAAACAAATTACAGCGAGCTGATCAAGCTGGAATCAGCAAAAATTCCCGCCACACTCGAGTGCGCCGGCAATAATCGGGATTTTCTCGAGCCGAGAGTCAAAGGCGTGCAATGGGGCCTTGGTGCGGTCGGAAACGCCGAATGGACTGGCGTTCCGTTGTTGATCCTGCTGGATCGCGCTGGGGTTAAACCAAGTGCGCGAGAAATAATCTTGGAAGGCGCCGACTGCGGAAAGATCGAAGATCCGAAAAGTCCGGCCGGCGAAATAAATTTCGCGCGCAGCATTCCTTTGGATAAAGCGAACGGCGTTTTGCTCGCTTACAAAATGAACGATGTCGATCTTCCGCCGGAACACGGTTTTCCGGTGCGCGCGATTGTTCCGGGTTGGTACGCGGTGGCGTCGATCAAATGGTTGCAGCGAATCGTTGTGACCGACAAACCGTTCAACGGTTATTATCAAACGCTCGACTACGCCTTTTGGAAAAGGCGGGGGGATGTGGCAGAACTCGTTGCGCTTTCGGAAATGCAAACCAAAGCGGAGATCGCGCGGCCGAGCGAAGGCGAAATTGTTCCGGCAAATTCAAACGTGCGTTTGCACGGCGCCGCGTGGACAGGCAGTGGCGAGATTACGAAGGTCGAAATTAGCAGCGACGACGGAGCGACTTGGAACGAGGCAAAGCTACTCGGCGAATCAAAACCGAACTCCTGGCGGCTTTGGGAATTTGATTGGAAAACGCCGAACCGGCCGGGGAAAGCGACGCTGATTGCGCGGGCAACCGATTCAAATGGAAGCACCCAACCGCCCGAGCGCGATCCGGATCGCGGGACCTACATGATCAATCATCTCCTGCCGATCACGGTCGAAATTCGATAGATTGTCGATCTTGTTGAAGTTCGCTTCGCCTTCGCGTTAATTCTTCGCAATGTCGCTCGTCTTTAAAACGATTCAGACCGAAGGCATCGCGGAGTTGTCTTATCTTTTGGGTGACGATGACGAAGGTGTCGCCGCCGTTTTCGATCCGCGCCCGGACTGCGACATTTATATCGACATGGCACGCGAAGCAGGCGTCGCGATTACACATATTTTTGAAACGCACATCCACGCAGATCTCGTCAGCGGTTCTCGCGAACTACAATCGCGCCTGGACTCGGCGAACATCTACGTGAGCCACGAGGGTGGCGCGAAATACGAGTTCGAACACGAGAAGTTGCAGGAGGGCGATCAGTTCACTTTCGGCGAGACACTGGTGACGGCGCGGCACACACCGGGTCACACACCTGAGCACGTCTCGTACATTTTGGCGGAGTCGGACCATCCGGAAACGCCATGGGGCGTGCTGACCGGGGATTCGCTTTTTGTTTCGTCGGCGGGCCGACCGGATTTGTTAGGAGTAGATCACACCGATGAATTGGCCGCGCAGCAGTTCAAAACATTGCGCGAGTTCTACCTCAAACTTCCCGATCACGTAATGATTTATCCAAACCATGGCGCGGGTTCGCCGTGCGGCGCCGATATCGGCGAGCGCCTCAGCAGCACGATCGGCTACGAGCGAAAGTTTAATAAATTTCTGCAGTTTCCCGACGTGAAGGGTTTCACCGACTACGCGAAGGAAACGGCGCCGCCGGTGCCGCACTACTATCCGGTAATGAAGCAACTCAATGCGAAAGGACCGGAAGTTCTGGGCCGCCTTCCGCACGTGCAAGGTCTTCCGCCGAAAGCGTTCAAGGAAGCAGTCGAGGAAAAAGCGGGTGCGCTGGTGGACACGCGAACGATGCTCGCGTTTGGCGGCGGTCACATTCCCGGCGCCTTGAACATCGGTGGATCGCCGGTCCTTTCGATCTGGGCAGGTTGGATGCTTGCTTCGAATGAGCCGATCCTTCTCGTGCTCGAGAATGAAAATGATCTCGAGGACGTGGTCAGGCTTTTCATTCGCACCGGTTACACGAAGTTCGCGGGCTATTTGGTCGGCGGAATGAAAGCGTGGGAGGCCGCCGGATTTGAAACGGCCGAAGTGCGGCAGATGGGCGTGCATGAACTCAACAAACGCAAGTCCGAGCTGCAGATTGTCGATGTTCGCTCGCCGGGGGAATGGAAAAAGGGACACGTTCCTGGTGCGCGCCACATTTTTTTGCCAGAGCTTCGCAAGCGAATCGGCGAACTTGATTCAAACAAACCAACTGCGGTTTATTGCGGAAGTGGTTATCGCGCCAGCATCGCTGCGAGCATTTTGAAAGAGGAAGGTTTCGACGCGCTCTGGAATGTTCCCGGTAGTTGGGAAGCGTGGAGAAAAGCGAACTTCCCTGTGGAAGGAGCGATCGGCGAATGAATGGATCGACCACGGCCACGATTCCACGCCGATCTTTCGGGGAAACGATGCGACCCGACGTCTGGTGGATCCAACCGCTCCTCGTCTTTCTCGGATTATCGACGTTCATTGTGTATTCAACCTGGGCCGCGTTTCAGGGCGCTCATTATTTTTTCGGCAATTACGTCTCGCCTTTTTATTCGCCGGAACTGTTTGGTGCTTCACCGCACAGTTGGTTTGGACCAAAACCAAGTTGGTGGCCCGGTTGGTTAATTTTTTCGCCTGCGCTTTTAATTCTGTGGGCGCCGGGCGGATTTCGGCTGACCTGTTATTACTATCGCGGCGCGTATTACAAAGCTTTCTGGGCTGACCCGCCCGCCTGCACGGTTGGTGAACCTCGCAAAACCTATCTCGGTGAGCGCTCGTTTCCGCTCATCATGCAAAACGTGCATCGCTATTTCTTGTATCTCGCGCTCATTTTCATCTTGATTCTGAGTTACGACGTTTGGAAAGCGCTCTGGTTCGACCATCGATTCGGGATCGGCGTGGGCACAATCGTGCTCGCGATTAACGTTGTCCTCCTCAGCGGGTATACATTTGGTTGTCACTCGCTCCGCCACTTGATCGGCGGTTTTCGCGATCAACTGGCAAGATCGACATCTTCATTTCAGACCTACCGCTGCGTCACGTGTTTAAACCAGCGCCACATGCTTTGGGCCTGGCTGAGTCTGTTTTGGGTCGGCTTTACCGATCTTTACGTGCGTCTTTGCTCAATGGGAATTTGGCACGACTTCCGGATCATTTAAC
>QHNR01000110.1:0-2158 GCA_003218475.1 Verrucomicrobiota bacterium
AGCTGTAGGCGCGACGCTTACTCCGCAGGAAAAAGCGCTGGTGGCGTCCAAGCCCACGAATAATCCCGCCGCCTACGATGCCTATCTGCGTGGCCGCTCGCTGATGGGAGCCTCGGCATTCGATCGCTCCACCTTAGAGGATGCGATTCGCTCATATCAAGAGGCAGTGAAGTTGGATCCCAATTTTGCCCTGGCTTGGGCATATCTCTCCTATAGGCAGAGTGACTATTACTGGGTAGGATTCGATCGGAGTCCAGCGCGGCTGGCCGCAGCCAAGGATGCCCTCGATCGTGCTCTCGCGCTGAATCCAAACCTCCCCGAGACTCATCTTGCTCTTGGTTATTACCGCTATTACGGGGAGCGCGATTTCACCGCGGCGTTGGCGGAATTCCAGCAGGCTGAGAGGGTCTTCCGAATAATTTTGACGTGATTAGAGCGATCGGCCTGATCCAACGACGGCTGGGGGATTGGGACGAAGCAATCGCGAGCCTGCGTCGCGCCGTTGAGCTCGATCCTCGCAACGTCGAAGTGTCCGACGTTCTCGCGATTACATATATCGTCGTGCGCCGCTTTCCCGAAGCTCTCGCCATAGCCGACCGCGTCCATGCGTTGGAGCCGACGAATAGAGATGCCCTATGGACAAAAGCCGATGTCTTCTGGTCAACGGGGGATTTGAAGGCGGTAGAACCGCTACTCGCAAATCCCGGCACCGACCCGCGCATGCGCGGGATGCAGGCTCTGTACGAGCGGCGTTACGCTGCAGCCATCGATATCCTCTCAAAAGTGTTGGCCGACGCGCCGGAATGGGAAAAGCCGGATATACTTTTCAATCTTGCCTTAGCTCAGGAGCGCGCCGGCGAAGTCGCCGCAGCGCGCGCGACTTACCAACAGGCGGCGCAGCATTTTCAGCGCCAGCTCGATAAAGTAGCGCGGGATTCTTTCAAAGAGGCGGACCTGCATGCCAATTTGGGTCGGGCCTATGCAGGTTTGGGCGAAGCGACATCTGCTGTGGCCGAGGGACAAAAAGCCATGGCATTGCATCCCGCTTCCAAAGATCCGTTCGAGGGCCCGGGACAAGAGGAGACCATGGCGCGTATCTACGCGCTGCTTGGCGATGCCGATCACGCGATTCCCATTCTCAAGCGGCTGCTGCAGATACCGTTTCCGATTACTCCGGCACTGTTGCGACTCGATCCGATCTGGGATCAAATCCGCGATGATCCTCGCTTTCAGGAATTGGCGGCACAAAAGACGCCCTGAACTCGCGGTATGTGGAGTTCAAGAAACGCTCCTAGACATTTATTCGATTCCTCAGCGCCGGTGAACAGTTAAGGTTGGCTGTTTTGGCTTTATAGCTGTTTCTTGGGGGAGTATCGTAACTGCGTGAGCGGAGAGCGAACCGGCAGCGCGTCGGAGGTGACGCAGCGTGAGTTTGCCATCGGACAAAGACTCTTCGGCCGCTACACGCTGGTTGATATTTTGGGGCAAGGGGGGATGGGAGTTGTCTGGCTGGCGCGTGATGAAGAACTAGACCGCGACGTGGCGCTGAAATTCCTTCCTCAGCCGCTTGTGCATGACGGCGCATTACTCAACGATCTGAAACGCGAGACGCGCCGCAGCCTTGAGCTGACACACAAGAACATCGTGCGGATTTACGATTTCGAGCACGACGAACGCATGGCCTGCATCTCCATGGAATACGTGGACGGGCAAACGCTTTCCAATCTGCGCGGCGAAAAAGAGCAAAAGGTTTTTGAGCCCAGCGAGCTAGCACCTCTAACAGCTCAGCTTTGTGAGGCGCTCGATTACGCGCACAATTACGCTCGCGTCATCCATCGTGATTTGAAACCGGCGAACCTGATGGTGAACCGGCGAGGAGAGTTAAAGGTGTCCGACTTTGGCATTGCGCGAAGCTTGAGCGACACGGTGAGTCGCTTGACCGCGGAGCAAGGCCGCAGCGGGACGCTGGTTTACATGAGCCCGCAACAACTGGAGGGGAAGCGCGGCACACATCTGGACGACATTTACTCACTAGGCGCTACTCTTTACGATCTGCTCACCAGCAAGCCGCCTTTTTATTCCGGCAACATCGACAGACAAATCCATGAGAGAGTGCCGCCATCAATGACCGAGCGGCGTAAAGACCTAAACATCGAGC
>QHNR01000110.1:2241-10464 GCA_003218475.1 Verrucomicrobiota bacterium
GGGCAGGAGCCGCTGTCCTTATTTGCCTGATCGGCCTTGGTACATGGTATTTCGCAAAATCGAAGGTGCGCGCCAAGGCGGTCGCGACGGCAGCCCCGAATGCCCTGACGCAAGCTGCGCCAATCACCGAAAAAAGCATCGCTGTGCTGCCCTTTGAGAATCTGAGCGAAGATAAAGCGAACGCTTATTTTGCCGACGGAATCCAGGAGGAAATCCTGACACAACTGGCCAAGATCGCGGACTTAAAGGTAATTTCGCGCACTTCGACGCAGCGGTATCAGAGCAAGCCAGGCAATCTCTCCGAGATCGCGAGGCAGCTTGGCGTGGCGAACATTCTTGAGGGCAGCGTCCAAAAAGCGGCCGATCAGGTGCGGGTTAATGTTCAGTTGCTTAACGCCCAAACCGATTCCCACCTCTGGGCTGAAACCTACGACCGGAAGTTGACCGACATCTTTGGGGTCGAGAGCGAGATTGCCAAAAGAATCGCGGAGTCGTTGCAAGCGAAGCTGACCGATCGCGAGCAGCAAGCGTTAGCAGTCAAACCGACGAACAATCCGGAAGCTTATGATGCGTATCTGCGCGGCCTGGCTTTTGAGGCACGTAGCGAAGCCGATGCCCTAGGAAAAGCGATCGATTTTTATGAGCGGGCGGTGCAGCTTGACCCGAATTTTGCGCTTGCCTGGGCGCGACTTTCTCGTGCGGATGCGAATCTTTACTTCCGCCGCACTGACAGGATCGCCGCTCGCCGCGATGCGGCCAAAGGAGCCTTGGAGAACGCGCAGAAACTGCAGCCAAACTCGCCCGAAACCCAGCTCGCCTTGGGTTATTACCAATATTGGGTGCTGCGTGATTACGGACTTGCCAAAACCACGTTCGGGCGGGTTAACAAAATGTCACCAGGCAACAGCGAGGTCCTAAGGGCTCTCGGCGCAGTCGCCCGACGCGAGGGAAACTGGGAAGACAGCATTGCTTACTACGAGCAAGGCCTCACCGTTGATCCGCGTAACTTGGAGCTACTAAGCGATGCGAGATTTACTTACGCTGTGCTTCGGCAATTCCCGGCTGCGCTAAAGCTGTCCGATCGGGAGCTGGACATCCTCCCCGGCGATCCGAATTTGATGGCGGACAAGGCCGGCGTGTATCAGGCCCAGGGTAATCTGCAAGAGGCCGCTAAATTGTTGGTGGGAGTAAACGCGCAGAGTTCAATTGAGAATGCTTTCTACGTCAAGATGATTCAATTGAGACTTGAACGGAATCACAGTGAGGCCGTTCGATTGCTGCAAGCCCGACAGGCTCAATTCCACTTTGCTACTGAGATCGAGAGGATCGTTAATCAGGTCCTACTGGCTTCCACGCAGCGCCTCGCCGGCGATACCGCTGGTGCAAAAGCTGCCGCTCAACAGGCGCGCGATACGCTGGAGGCACTGGGCAAAAATCAACCAGATAACGCCTACGTTGCGGGAGTGCTGTCTCTGGCCAATGCCGCGCTCGGGGAGAAGGACCTAGCCCTAAAGGAAGCAGAACGTGCAATGATGCTTAGCTCGAGCGCTAAAGATCGGCTGAACGAACCTACCACTGAAGAGGTCCTGGCGTTGATTCAGACGATCTTCGGCGAGAGTAGCCGCCCGATCTCAACTCTCGCGCGGCTGTTACAAACACCCTATGGTGGCGGCTGGCTTTACATAACGCCCGTTACGCCGGCACTTTTAAGGCTCGATCCGTTCTGGGACCCTTTGCGCGGCGACCCGCGCTTTGAGAAACTCGTTGAGGAAGCAAAGCAGCCAGTGGCGCTCAAGTAAAGATGGCGACTGAGATTAAGAAAGAGATCCAGCTCGAGATCGCCCACGTCTTGTTCATCGATACGGTTGGTTACTCGAAGCTTTCCATTAACGAGCAACGCACGGTGGTTGATGAGCTCACCCAAATCGTTTGCGCTACCGAGCAGTTTCAAAAAGCCGAGGCGGCCGATCGCTTAATCAAAATCAGCACAGGCGATGGCATGGCGTTGGTCTTTTACACCAGCCCCGAAGCACCGGTGCGTTGTGCCATGGAATTGAGCCAGGCGCTCAAGGATCATCCACGGTTGCAGCTGCGCATGGGCATCCATAGCGGGCCGGTTAGCGGAGTTGTTGATGTTACTGGCCGCACCAATCTGGCTGGTGCCGGTCTGAACATGGCGCAACGCGTCATGAATTGCGGCGATGCGGGTCACATTCTTGTGTCCAAACATGTAGCTGAAGATTTGGAAGAATACGACGAATGGCGGCCACTTCTGCATGACCTGGGCGAGTGCGAAGTGAAACACGGCGTCCGCGTCTCCCTCGCGAGTCTCTACACGGAGGAGCTCGGGAACCCGGCGGTGCCCGAAAAGTTGAAAGCAGCGCGGGCCGCTGTTGCAGCAAAAAGAAAACGGACAGCATTCCGCTGGGTCTCCGTGGGTGTGCTGGCCCTGCTCGTCGCAGTCGCTGCCATCGGATTTCTCTTCTTCCGTTATGCACCGCGGTTCGCCGCGAGAGCCTTAGCGGTCCCGGAGAAAAGCATCGCGGTGCTGCCGTTTCAAAATTTAAGTGAAGAAAAAGCAAACGCCTTCTTCGCTGACGGCGTGCAGGACGAAATTCTAAGCGATCTGGCCAAGGTGGCCGATTTGAAAGTGATCAGTCGCACTTCGGTCATGCTCTACAAAGCAGGCAACCCACGCAATCTGCGCGAGATTGGCCAGCAACTTGGAGTTGCTCACGTGTTGGAAGGAAACGTTCAGCGTGCCGGTGGCAAAGTGCGCGTCAACGCGCAGTTGGTCGATACGCGCACCGACAAACACCTGTGGGGGCAGACTTATGATCGCGATCTGGCTGACGTTTTCGCAATCCAGAGCGAGATAGCGGAAAAAATCGCAGACCAGCTTGAAGCGAAAATTTCATCTCGCGAAAAAGCGGCCATTGCGGAGCAACCTACCAAAGACCTTGCTGCCTACGATCTTTATGTCCGCGCAACAGCTTTGATCGACAACGCTGCATATCAGGGAGAGTGGAAGGATGATTTCCAAGCGGTGGATTTGCTCAATCAGGCAGTCGCCCGTGACCCAAGTTTTCTTCTCGCATATTGCCGGTTGGCTGAGGCGCACGATACGCTCTACTTCACGTCCGTCGATCGCACGCCCAACCGCCTCGCCTTGGCAAAGGCGGCGATCGATTCCGCTTTTCGCCTGAAGCCAGACTCAGGCGAGGCGCACTTTGCCTTGGCTACGCACTTTTACCTCGGCTACTTGGATTACGACCGAGCCCGTGACGAGCTGGCCATTGCCGTCCGCACCCTGCCTAACAACGCATGGATTTTCCACTGGAGTGGACGCGTCGACCGCCGACAGGGCCGTTGGCATGATGCTGTGCGTAACCTGGAGCATGCAATGGAGCTGGATCCGCGAAACGTTAACATTCTCACTACTGCCGCGGTGACTTACTACTATCTGCGGGACTATGGACAAGCCAAAGCGATTTTCGATCGCATCATTGCTCTGGAACCAAAGAATATTGCTGACCGGCTTTGGCGCGCTCGTTGGATCGCGTTTGAGCGAGCCGATCTTCGACCGGTACAGGATGTTCTTGGAAAAAATTTCACCGATAACCCTGCATTGTTTAGAACCGACGGAGCGGTGTGCTTTGCCATGGCTTTATGGGCACGCGACCCTGTTGCGGCTGATCGCGTATTGGCAGCGATTACCGACAATACTTTTGGGGTAAGAATGGGATCTGTTGTGTTTACCCGCGCTTACGCGGCAGGTTTGGTTGCCCGGATGAAAGGAGACGAGGACGGTGCACGGGTCGCCTTTAGCGCCGCGAGGACGGAACAGGAGAAAGTTGTCCGCGCACAGCCTGATGATTTAACGCAGAGCGTTGAACTTTGCTCCCTGGGCCTGATCGATGCCGCACTTGGGCGAAAGCAAGAAGCCCTCAGCGAGGGTCGCCGCGCAGTGGAAGTTCTACCGGTGACCAAAAATGCGATCGAAGGCGCTGATATCCTTTATTTTAATGCTGTGATCTGTGCGCAGGTTGGCGAGCGCGACCTGGCTATTGAACAACTTAAAACACTCGCCAAAATCCCGGCTGGCGCCCATTACGGCGAGCTTCGCCTCGATCCCTTTTGGGATCCGCTGCGCGGCGACCCTCGCTTTGAGCAAATCACCGCCTCTCTCGCGCCGAAGGAAACGACTTCAAAATAGCGATCGCCTCACGATCCTCGCAGCATTCGACGGTCGGAGACCGCCGCTACAGTCGCGCTGGAGTAGCGCTGTAGCGGCAGGCGTGTCGCCTGCGTCAAACACAAAGTAGGCGGCTGCCTCTAGAGGGATGGGCTTCTAGAACTTCTTGATCATCCTCACGTACCAGAACCGCCCCAGGTTATCATAGAAGCTGCCCGGGTAACCAAGGGCGTTGCCAAACTCGAATCCGAACGAGTGTGGCGGATCCTCACCGAAGATATCTGTCACACCCACGGTGAGCGTGGTGTTGTTCAAGATATTCTTCCAGCACGGCATGGCGTAAGGAGTGGGCGGCGCTTCTTTCTCCTTGCCCACCATTTCCTTGCCGCCTTTTGAATACCCAGGCACTGGCGCCGCTTCCACTGGCGGCGTGAAAATCAGGCTGTACGAGAGCTGCGCGTCCGTAAACCAGGTGGCATCCACCCAGTGGCGTTTCCATTTTCCATCAAACTGCTTGGCAAAGAGTTGTTCCCAGAATCCATCGACGAAGTGCACGGTCCAGTTCAGGTCCCAGTTGTGCCACGTCCAGTCGAGGAGCGTGTCCCCCTTCCATTTGAGCCAGCCCTGTGGACTGGTCACGTCCCCGAAGAAGCTGCCAATAAACCACTCGGAACTGGACGTACCAGCGGCTTGCCGCGGTCGTGAACCGGGGAAATTGACGACCATTTCGTTCAGATAACCCCACCGGCTTAAGAGCGAGAATGTGCCAACTCCAGTCTCGACCTGATACTGGAGACCGAGGTCCACACCATTTGTGCGCGTACGCCCACCGTTTTGGTAGGGGCTTAAGACTCCGGAGTAATTGCCTGCCGGATCAAATACAACCGCCGGTTGCGTGGCTGTCACCGGTGCAGGAATCACTACGCCTGGGAAAATGCCAGCGTTATACCCGTTAATGATTGCACTGGGAGAAAAGAACATGGCGACCCCGCTCCGCTCGACATCCCAGAAATCGACCGTCAACGTCAGCTGTCCGTACTTCGGCGGGATCCACTTGGGCGTATAAACGATGCCACCAGTCCAGCTACGGTCATGTTCCGGGCGAATGTTTTTGTTGGGCACTTGCTCGACGGTTGTCTCTGGATCGGCCACGTCCTGGAGCGGATTTGTGGGGCTCCCCTGCGGACCAAACTGAGCCACAGGCGCAAAACCTACGAAGTGGGCTGGGGCCAAAAGGAACCTATTAGGGCCATACAACTGGACCATGGATGGCTCGAGGAAGCCTTCACCCCAGGTGCTGCGAAGGGTCAGGCTCTCGTCAAAGGGCTGCCAACGAACGCCCACCTTGGGGACGGCAGCATTCGTATCATTATTCAGCCACTCATCGTACCGTACTCCGGCTGAAAACTCCAATGAGTGGAAGCCGGGTATGCGCCACTTGGGGCTGAAAATCGGGATGAGCGTTTCCGCGTAAATTCCCCACGATTTGCGTCCGGCCTTCACCGGGGCGAAAGTGGCGGTGTCGGCGTTCTCTCCGAGGCGGTTCTGGTCATCCAGATCGATCCTGTAACTTTCCCGGCTAAACACACCGCCAAAGGCGAGCCCAACGCCGCCGGCGGGCAAATCAAACAGGTCCGTGGTATAAATGTTCAAGTCCAATGTGGCGAGTTTCGACGTAAACAAGTCCCTGGTATGCAACCTCGCGAAGTCAATCAGCGGCAGATTGCTAGGAAATGTGACATGCTGAGTATCGGCCATTGAATTATACGGAATCGTCTGTCCGATAAACTCACTCGACGTGGGATCAAACAGCGGGTCGGCCGCGTTCAGAATCCGCTCAAAGTGCGGAATATTGATGCCCTGGAACCGCGAAATCTGCTCGATTTGGCTATACATGAACGCTCCATCGTAGCCCCAGGTTCCATTAAACAGCTTGTCGCCTTTTACACCAACCGTGAAACGCTCGGCCATGTTCTCGTTGTCGACTAAGCGGTCGCCAAAATCGAAAATACGCGCGTTAGTGCCGCCTGAGATGATTTGCTCAAATGGATTGAACGGGTTGAATGCGGTCGGACTCATCCCAACTTCCGCAGGGGTCGGCCCGCCAAAAGGCGGAACACCACCGGGGAACGGATGATTGGGCGGGACGAAGAGCGCCAGCCTGCCAGGCAGCTCGAAAGGGCCCGTGGCGGTTGGCGCAAGTTCATCGTGCGTTTTGGCATCCACGTAGTAGAAGTCGCCAAAAATCCGCAACTGATCATCGCAGATTTTGTGCTCGAAAGCCGTATACCCGCCCCAGCGCTCCTGCTTCGGATACGAGCCCGCGTAGAGGTTGAAGTTAAACCCGGGAAGAATACTGAAGGGGGCCCTCGGACGACTGTGGTGGAAGATATAGTCGGCCGCCGGGACCAATCCGTTGGCATTATTCGGCGGCGTGCCAAAGAACTTGTCCAACCCGATCACATCAGGGGGCAAGACTGGTGCTGGCTCCGGGTTACCATTGACATCAAACGGATGTAAAACGGCCGCCGTTTGCAGCTGAAGATTCCACGGCACAGCGTTCGAGCTTAAGAACGGCGGCTTAATCGAGTTGCCCCGGTCACGGTTGAACATATCGTGATGCTTGTAATAGAACATGTCACCAGTAATACTGGTCTTGTCGTCGCCCACTCCGAAGAGAATGTCCCCACGATATTCGGCCGCGTCTTTGTCTAGCGTATCGCCGTACTGAACGGTCACCTGTGCGCCTCGATAATCCTTATAGAAGTTAAAGTTCACCACGCCGGCAATCGCGTCTGAGCCGTAGGTCGTCGAAGCGCCGTCCTTCAAAATGTCAATGCTTTGGACGGCCGTGATGGGAATAGTAGTTAGATCAACGTAACCGTACCCGGAGTTGGCGGACCCAGGGAACGGCGCAACGCGGCGGTGGTCGATTAGAATTAGCGTGGCACCAGGATCCAAACCGCGAAGCGCCAGCGCAGCGGTTCCCGCTGGACCGCCCTGGCTCGTTGCGTTGTTCTGGACTGGAATGGTGGCGCCATTCATTACCGGCTGCCTCTGGAGCAGTTGCTCGGTGGTAGTGCCCGCGCCGGATTTGTTAATCAGGTCGCGGTTAATCATGAACACCGGGTTTGGGCCCACATCTTCCGCTGTAGGAATGTTTGAGCCCGTGACGATCACCCGTTCGACTTCCGCTACGCCGCCTTCGGAAGCCGGTGGTGGTTGCTGAGCGAAGGCATTTATCGCAAAGATTAAGAAGAATCCTGCCGTCCCCGTGAGAGCAGCGCGGCCGAATTCGAGCTTGTTTGGCGCATTCACTTTGCCCCCGAAGGGTCGACGCACTGCGATCGAAGCGATTTGCTGCAAAAATTGCAAGCCTAACCCCCCGGAAAAAACCGCATGCTTCGCCTCCCTCGTTCATGAGTCCGGTAGGGCGCGACCGCCGGGCGCACCGACTGCGAAGCGCGGATCATCGCGCAGTGCATCAGCCCTTCCCGGGGTGGCATGCCTCGTAAATTTGCCAAATTGTCTTGGCGCTTATACTCAACATTTAATGCCGCGCGATTCTTTCGTTCATTTGCATCTGCACACCGAATATTCTCTCCTCGATGGCGCGATCCGGATGAAAGCGCTGATGAAAAAAGCGGCCGAATTCAGAATGCCTGCGGTCGCGATCACGGATCACGGCAATTTATTCGGCGCGATTGAATTTTATCAGGAAGCGACCCGCGCTGGAGTCAAGCCCATCATCGGTTGCGAGGCATATGTTGCGCCCGGATCGCATAAGGATCGGCCGGCCTCGCGCCGCGACGCCGCATATCACTTCACTCTTTTGGCAGAAAACGAGACGGGCTACCGCAATCTCATAAAATTGGTAACTGCGGCGCATCTTGACGGGTTTCATTATGCACCGAGAATCGACAAAGAGCTTTTGGCTGCGCATGCAGCGGGGCTGATTGGGCTAAGCGGTTGCCTTGCGGGCGAAATCAATACCGCGATTCAGGCAAACAACATCGAGAAGGCAACCC
>QHNR01000111.1 GCA_003218475.1 Verrucomicrobiota bacterium
CAGGCCGGACCAAACAATCAATTCACGCAGTTTTTGTCATTGGAACTTACGCCGTCGATTTTCGAGTGCGAGATCGCTCCGGCGCGCACATTTGTTTACTACGAGGACGTTGAGCCACTCATGGAGAAAAATTTGATCAAGGGCGGCAGCCTCGAAAATGCGATTGTCGTGCGCGGCGAGGCGGTTCTCAGCAAGGAACCATTGCGTTTTGCCGACGAATTCGTCCGGCACAAAATTCTCGACGTCATCGGCGATCTCGCGCTCGTCGGGCGCCGTATCCGAGGTCATGTAGTGACAGTAAAGCCCGGCCATGCTGCGAATGCGGATCTAGCCCGGGCAATCGCTCGCGAGCAGACCCAGAGAAGCGCGATGAGCGCACCGCGCGCGATCCCAATAGGCGATTCCGGTCTGGACACTGGCGAGGTGATGAAGATCCTTCCGCACCGCTACCCTTTTTTGATGGTTGACCGGGTCATCGGCTTCGAGGGCGAAAACAAAATTACGGCCATAAAATCCATCACGATTAACGAGCCGTTTTTTCAGGGGCATTTCCCCGGTCATCCAGTCATGCCTGGAGTAATGCAAGTCGAAGCGATGGCGCAGGTCGCCAGCATCCTGTTGTTTAAATTGACGAAGACTTCGAGTCGCGTCGGCTATTTCATGAGTGCGGACCAGGTGAAATTTCGCAAACCAGTCTTTCCGGGCGATACGATTTTCATTCACGCGGAGCTGACGAGGGCGCGTGGCAATCGCATGGCGAAAACGAAGTGCTACTGCGTAGTAAACGACGCTGTCGTTTCCGAAGGCGAACTGATGTTCACGTTCCTCGATAAATGAGCGACGTGCAGATTCATCCGACGGCTATTATTGATCCGGGAGCAGAAATCGGTGCGGGGACTATCGTCGGACCGTATTCTGTGATCGGACCCGATGTAGTGCTCGGCCCAAATTGCTGGCTCCAACATCATGTCACGCTCTGCGGCCCGATGAAGGCTGGAGCGAAAAATAGATTTTACGCGTACTGCTCCATCGGCCAGCAAACACAGGATTTAAAATATCGCGGCGAACCGACCTATCTTGAAATCGGCGACGAAAACACGTTCCGCGAATTCGTGACGGCACACCGCAGCACCACGAGCGAAGGCAAAACGCGAATCGGCAATCACGGAAACTTTCTCGCTTACAGTCACATCGGACACGATTGCACCGTGGGCGATCACGTCATTTTTTCCAACAACGGCACATTGGGCGGCCACGTGCAGGTAGGAGACCATGCGATGATGGGCGGCCTCACAGCGGTGCATCAATTTTGTCGAATTGGGCGGTTCGCGATCACCGGTGGCTGTTCGAAAATTGTGCAGGACGTTCCGCCGTTCATGATCGCCGATGGCAACCCGGCGGAAATTCGTGGGATCAATCTGGTCGGCTTGGAGCGCAAGAATTTCCCGCCCCAAAGCGTGAAACTGATCAAGGAAGCCTTTCGCGTGATTTTTCGCTCCAAATACAATAGGCGTCAGGCAATCGAAGCGATGCAAAAGGAATTGCCTCAGACGCAAGAAATCACCGAAATCATCACGTTCATCGAGCAAAGCGAGCGCGGGATTATTCGGTGAGATTGAACCACGGATGACGCGGATAACACGGGTCCGAACACAGATATCCTCCTTGTGCGGTACGCGGGCTTCTAAGCCTGCGTAGTTCGGTCCCGCGTTTAGAATCTGAGCTTCAGTCCGTCATAGGCGATACGCACACCATTCGGTAGTCGAGATTCAGCGGATTGTGGAAGGTCATGGCAGATGTGCGTGAAATAAGTCGCCTTGGGCTTTACGAGAGCAGCGACTTCCACTGCCTGGCCTACGCTCAGATGTGTCGGATGCGGCCTGTCCCGCAACGCATCGATGATCAGAACTTTGACGCCAGAGATAAGATCGACAATCGCATCCGGCACCGCGCTGCAGTCGCTTAGGTAAGCGACAAGTTTTTGATTCGCGCGCGAGAAAAGATAACCATTCACGATCGAGTCGCCATGCGGCACCGGCAACGGAGTGATCAACGTCTCGCCAAGTTTGAACGGCCCATCAATGATGTGCGATTCGGGTTTGAGATAATATGAAACCGGATTGCTTGTCTTGAACGCAAACTGAAACACACGTTCCAAGTCACGCATCGTTTCGGCCGATGCATAGACCGGCATCGAACCGCGCGCGTGCGAAAAGCGCCGGAGATCGTCGAAACCCATGATGTGGTCGGTGTGCGAGTGTGTGAAAATCACCGCATCCACGTTGCGGATATTTTCGCGCAACGCCTGTGTTCTGAAATCCGTTCCGGTATCCACCACCCATGAACACTCCGGCGTTTCGATATAAATCGAGGAACGAAGCCGGTTGTCACGCGGGTCGGGCGAGCGACAGACGTTGCAATCGCAACCAATCATCGGCACACCCTGCGATGTGCCCGTCCCAAGGAATGTAACCGCAAGTTGAGAGTTGAAAGTTGATTGTTGAGAGTTTGAAATCTTCAGGAGTCGAACTGTTAACTCGCAACGAATAACTCTCAACCTCCCCAATGCCCGCCATTCTCACTCTATTGCGGATCAAGAATCTCGCGCTCGTGGAAGAACTTCAGTGGCAGATGGGGCCGGGGTTCATCGCTGTCACTGGTGAAACCGGCGCGGGGAAATCGATCATCATTGGGGCGCTGCAACTCTTGCTCGGCGAGCGCGCGGATAAATCGCTGATCCGCGCCGGGGCTGATCTCTGCACGGTTGAGGCGGTTTTTAGCGGAACCGATCTACAAAATCTCAACCCGCAACTTGTCGAAGCTGGAGTCGAGCCGTGCGAGAACGATCTCATCCTAAAGCGCACGCTCTCCTCAACCGGAACTAATCGGCAGTTCATTAACGGCTCACCAACGACATTATCGATTCTGAAAAACCTGGGCGATGAACTCGTCGATCTTCACGGGTCGCACGATCACCAATCATTGCTCTCGCCGGAGACACAATTGAGCTTGCTTGATTCGTTCGCGCACGCCGAAGAGCAACTCGATGGATATCGAAAGCATCATCGGCAGCTACAGACGCTACTGGCGGAGCATGCCGCGCTCGACACCGCGGAAACAGCACGCGAACAGGAGCTGGATCTGCTTCGTCATCAGATCACCGAAATCAAGTCAGCGAACCTGGTCGCAGACGAAGAACAGGAAATCGAGAAGCGGTATAAACTTACCAGCAACAGCAAACGGCTGATCGAGCTCGCCAGCGCAATCGTCAACAAACTTTCCGAAACCGATAATTCCGTCCTTTCGCAGCTCGCGGAAACTCAGCGGCTACTTCGCGAACTGGAAAGGATCGATGGCTCAATTGGGCAATTTTCATCGGCTCATGCCGCGAGTGTCGTTGAGCTTTCGGAAATCGCCCGCGCGCTTTCCGCGTATGCCGAAAAACTCGATCTCGACCCACAACAACTCGCTGCGCTCGAGCAACGCGTCTCGCTTTTTGAAACGTTGAAACGCAAATATGGCGGCTCAATCGCCGAAGTAATCGCGTTCGGCGAGCGCGCGACGGAACGGATGCGGAAAATTGAAGGACGAGATATGGAGTTGGAACGTCTGGCCAAAGAAATCGAGAATGTTCGCGCGCAAATGAATCGCGCCGGTGAAGCACTGCGCAAACTGCGAGTAAAAGCTGCTCCGAAACTTTCCGAAAACATCCGGCGCAACTTACGCGACCTCGGTTTCCGACAATCCGAATTCGAAGCAAAACTCAGCGCGCTCGAGGAGCCACGCCCGAATGGATTCGACTCGGCGGAATTGCTCTTCTCGCCGAATCCAGGCGAGCCGCTGAGACCGCTTCGCGCCATCGCATCCAGCGGCGAAATCTCGCGGTTGATGCTGGCGATCAAATCAGCGCTGGCGGCACAAGACGCGATTCCCCTGCTCGTGTTCGATGAAATCGACACAAACGTTGGCGGCGAAATCGCGCACGCGGTGGGCGCGAAAATGCGAACATTAGGACGCGATCATCAGGTGATTTGCATCACCCATTTGCCTCAAGTGGCTGCGACTGCCTCTTCACATTTCGTCGTGACGAAGGATGTCGCACGCGGCCGCACGTTCTCTGATTTGCATGAAGTCACCGGCAAAGCGCGCCAGGAAGAAATCGCGCGGATGCTCGGCGGCAAAAGCGAATCGGCACTCAAGCTCGCAGCGAACCTCTTAAAACAAGAGTAACCCGCGAATTACGCGAATAGACGCGAAGAAGAATTTCTTTTGAATCCATTCGCGTTCATCAGTGTGATTCGCGAGTACAAATTATTTTGTCACCGCTCCGAGTGGCAGGACGACCTTGCCGAAAACTTCGTTGAGCACCTGCGCCAGCCCGGCGTAAATTGCCGAGAAACCGCAGAAGATTCCCTCGTAGCCTGTCAAATGCTTGAAGTCCGGGCCTGCGCTTATGTAATCGCCTATGGCGAGAAGGAAAAAAAGAATGGTCAGCGAACCAAAAACGACCTGCCCGGCGACGTGCATTCGGAATGTGCCAATGAACATCACTGCAGTGAACAAGCCCCACATTGCAAGATATGCAGCCATTGCGGTGTCATTGGAGGGTGTGGCCCATCCTAACTTCGCCAGGATAATCAACGTCACCAGAGAGAGCCAGAACAAGCCGTAGGAAAGAAACGCAGTTGTGGCAAAGGTATTGCCTTTCCGCCATTCCATGATGCCGGCGACAATTTGCGCGGCCCCGCCATAACAAATTCCCATCGCCAGGATCATGCTGTTCAGTTCGTACAACCCCGCGTTATGGAGATTCAGCAATACAGTAGTCATGCCAAAGCCAAGCAGCCCAAGTGGCGCCGGATTGCCTGTTGTATCTCTAAGTTCGATAACAGATTCATTCACGGCGCAGCCAGTCTGCCGAAAGAAAGATCCACAACGCAACAACAATATCGGAGGCAAACGATTTAGCTTGTCGATGCGGCAGGGCTGAAATTATCGTGCGAGTTCTCCCATATGATTAGACGTGATTATCTCATCATTGGTGCCGGCATTGCCGGAGCAAGCGCATGCGAAGGAATTCGCAAATACGACAAACGCGGCTCCGTGACACTGGTTGGCGCTGAAGTTTTTCCCCCTTACAAGCGGTGGATACTTTCGAAGACCTTTTTGCGCGAAAAGGACCCTAATCTCAAGAAATTGCAGGAACCCGACGAGCGCTGGTTCGAAACGCACAAGATCGAGACCCGGTTCGCTACAGCCGTAACACAATTCAACATCGAGCGGCGTTTGGCCGTGCTTGCCAACGGGGAAACTATTGAATTCAACAAAGCATGCCTGGCGATGGGCAGCCGCCCGGTGCGACCACCCGTGGCCGGGGTTAATCTCGGCAACGTTATTTACCTGCGAACGGTCCGCGACGCCCTCGCTTTGAAAGAGATGGCAAGCGTGGAGCGAGGCATCATGGTCGTGGGCGGCGGACTACTTGCATGCGAGGCGGCAGCGAGTCTGCGAATGATGAAACTGAAGATCGGTCTGATGCATCGTGATCCGTACTTGTTGAACCGCTATCTGGATCCTGAAACCGGAGCATGGCTGACTGATCACTTTGCCAAACACAGCGTGGTTCTCTCGATGGGCGAAAGTCTCAACGGCTTCGAAGGCAAAACCGTTTTGCGCAATATCCAGACAAAAAGCGGCAACCGCTTCCCAGTCGGTCTCGCTGTGGTTGCGTGCGGCGCAGAACCGAATCTTCACCTGGTCCGCAACACGCCACTATCGGGACCGCACGGCTCCCCTGTCACTGAATATCTCGAGACAGAAGAAAAGGGAATTTACGCCGTTGGCGACCTGGCATTTTATCCGGACCGGATCATGGGTGGTGTGCGGCGTCAGACACACTGGGAAAACGCGCGCGAACAGGGCCTCGTTGCCGGCGCGAACATGACAGGTAAAAAGCGGATTCGCTATGAGCAGGTTCCCTGTTTTTGGACAGAGATGTTCGATTTGCGGATGGATTTTGTCGGCGATTTCAGTGTCTTGCCGACCCGTGTCGACCTTCAAGGCGCCTATGCAAAGAAAAAGTTTATCGCCCGCTATTATCAAGGAGACAAACTGCGGGCCATTCTGCTTTGCCAGCAAGCGCAACGTGACGTGGATTCTGCCAAGACGCAGTTGCGCCAAGCGCTGGGGAAATAAAAGCGTTCCAACGGATCAGTGCATATCAGCTGGGATTTCAAACCCCGAATTGCTCACACTTACGAGCTTCCAATCCCACGGCTTCCCCGAAAGACGATGCCACTCCAGCTCGAAGGGCGTGGGCAATTTGTTGACGCGTTCATCGAGCACTTCCATTACGCCATCGTCGCTGCTGTAGAGCGTGATCTTGCCAATCCACACTGCGCGCCGCGCGTCAACCTGCACGGCAGGATCAGATGCCATGATCCTGGAGCCACGTATCCATCGAAAGCCTTCTCGCATGCGTTCGAGGACGCGCATCCGATCGTCGCCCCACTGATCGTGATAATCGTTTCCTACAAAATCGGCCACAGCCTCCCAGTTTCTGTGTTCGATCGCATGAAAGAAATTCTCGGTGTGCAACCGAACCTGATGCTCAGGTCGCCAGAGCCAGATCAGATATAGCCCAATGCAAAGGATCAAGACCAACCCGCCAAAGAATCCGCCACGGAACGTAATCGTCACAGGCACACCCTTATTTTTCCCGAGAGCCCGGCCCGGTTAGCGGCTGAACGGCTACGGTTTCTTGAAGGATGGCTCGACCGGTTCCTTTACCGATTGGTCTCGCTCCCAGCCTTCATTCTCCAGCTTGATGTGCTCGATCGCGATCGCATTCGCATTGGCATCGAGATCGGGCAGGATTTCGTATTCTGAAACCCAGCAGCGATAAATCTTATAGGCAAGGACCAGTTGTCCGGCCTCGTTATAGAGTTCCAGCACGATATCTTTACGGAAGTCTTTCAGAGAAACTTCTGCCCCAAAGCCGGCACCAAAGCTCCACACTTTGTTGGCCCAATTCTCGAATTCCGGATCGTGGGTGACACCACGCTCAAGGGTGATCGGCTCGAATTCGGTGACGCCGGGAGATTTACGGCTCGTATTGGGATCACCGCCTTCGCGATGAAGAATGACTTCCGTGGTGCGTCGCAGCCCGCTTATTTTGCTAACGCCGGCAACGTAACGGCCATCCCACTTGATGCGAAACTTAAAATTCTTGTAGGGATCAAAACGCTTCGGGTTAACCGTAAATTCAGCCATAATCAGTGGGTACTTGCGCGCTAATAAACCGGCTCGTAAGCGGCGTGTTACGAAAATGAGCCGGATCTGTCAACTTTGCACAGGTGCCGATGGCTCAACTCGCGTCACGCGCGTACCAATCCACCTTGCGCGTCACGTACATGACGATTGCCAGCACGATGAACAGCGCGATTGCGCCCATGAGCAGCGCGTAATCCTGTTGTCGCAACGTAATGTAGAGAAATGTGTAAACGCCCGTGAGTCCAGCGCCGATCATTAACGTCCGCACACCGCCACCCAGGAAAAAGCGGCAATACCAAGTGATCAATGCCGTCGACGCGACTGCCGCGATCAGGTAAGCCCAACTGAATCCGATAAATTCCGAAATCGATAATAGCAGCAGGTAAAACAAACAAAGGGCGGCACCCACCATCAGATATTGAAATGGATGAATCTTCTGTCGTGCAGTGACTTCAAACAGAAAGAACGTCGTGAAAACGAGCACAAGAAAGAGCACGCCGTATTTGATCGAGCGTTCAACGTACCGATACGCATCCAGGATCGACAGGAACTGCGCTCCGAAAAGTGAATTAGAAACGGCTTGCGTCGTGAATCGCTCGTTGCCAGTACGGCTTGTCCACGATTGCGGATAATCGCGTCCATAATACGAAATCTTCCATTTCGCATCGAACCCATCTCGACGCAGTGATCGTTCGGCTGGAAGAAACGCGCCGCGAAAGCCCACATCGGGCGAGTTTGATCTCAACGTCGCTTCGTTTTGCACGCCGAATGGCGCAAAGAAAATCCCTTCGCTGCCATTAAAATCCAGCGGAATCGAAAACTGAATGTCGGCTGCAATTGGCTGATCGCTGCCGAGCGGTGCGGTTGCGCCTGTGGTGTAACCCGGAAGCTGCGAACCGGGTAGCATCGGGTGCTTGGTGCCGCCCCAATCAAGCAGAATCGTCTCACGTGTCCCGCGTAAATCGTTTATCGCGATGGTGACAAACACATCTTTCCATTGCACGTCCTTCACATCGATCTTGAGCGGACCGAAATCGGGCGGCACGAACTTCCCGGAAAGCGTCGTCTGCGCACGATAGACCACCGCATCGTAAATCCCACGATGCAACATTTGTGTTTCCACATTGCCCGAGACATTCAGGGTTTCAGGCAGAAAATACGCGTTTCCTGTGGCGGTCTCTTCCACTTCACGCCGCTCCATCTTTCCGTCTGGAGCTGGAACTTCTTTCACCGTTTTGAATTTGTATTGATACGGAATCCCGAGCACTGGCCCGATCACATTTTGTTCCTTCCCCCACGACAAGGTGATATCCGCCACCGCCTCATTGCGCCGTTGCAATCGCTCCCTTAGCACGCCGGTAATCATTGCCAGCGGAATCAGCAGTACCAACACGAGCGCGCCGACTCCAAGCAATTTGATGATGGTACTGTGGCGCCGACCAAACGATGGTTGCGATTTCGGTAATGGTGGTGGGGCTTGGACTTCGGGCATCTCGCGATGTTGAACAAACCAAACGGATTACGCAATAGCCTTAACATCAATTCTCTGCGGCTCCGCAAAGTCCGCTGTAGCCACGGCCCTGTGGGCCGTTGCCTATCCGTGTGAAGAGCACGCCGGGATGAACCGGCCACAGGCCGGTAGCTACAATATTTGCGAAATTGCTCTAGGCTCCGGTCTGGCGCCATTGCCGGCGAATTCGCACAGCCTCTCGCATGAAATTTGGGTTTCGAATTATTTTCGTAGGATTCTGCGGGGCTGATTCGCTTCGCTCGAACAGCGACAAGCAATCAATCAAGCGTCTGCCACGCCAGTTAACTAGTTCCTGAGTGATGCAATGCAGACCGTGCTGCGCGCACAAAGCGCGAAATAAATCAGCGCTCATGCTGGGGTTTCGATGGTGCGCCCAATCGAGAAGTTTCAGCTTGATCAACGGTTTTGCTAATGCCTCCGGAAGCCGCTCGCGTGTCGTGTTAACGTATTCCCCGAAATTGGAATGATGAATGAAACCTTTCCCGCCTATTTTCAACTTTGTTCCCAGTTCGCGCAGGTACGCTTCCACGATTTCCCGATCCGGATGCACGAAAGAATCGAAACTGAAAACGAAATCGACGGCGCCGTCGGGAATCATCGACAACGAGCGGCCATCATTGAGATAGCAGCGCACATGGGAATCACTCGCGAAACGCCTGCGACATGCTTCGATGCATTCGCTTGAGCGATCAACGGCCCATAGCTGCTGACAATAATCTTTGAGATAATGCGTCCATCGCCCAAACCCCGGAGCAATTTCCAGAATCGTGCCGGTCGGCAGGAAATCGCGAATGCGCGGAAAAATTGTGCCGGTCCATTGCGCAGCGGAACTGCCCCAGGGCGCCGACCATTCCTCGCCCGCCTCTCTCCAATCGTACTTCATTTTTTCGCGACGGGTCCAAACCATCTCATACGTGTCATTCTGAGCGAAGCGAAGAATCTCTGATCCTTTAGACCGAAACACCAGAGGCCTAGACAGAGATGTTTCGCTCCGCTCAACATGACAGTGGCAGCATGGCTGGGGGCGGAATCGAACCGCCGACACGTGGATCTTCAGTCCATGTTTCTCACGAATGAACAACATAGGAAATTCTTCCGGGCGCAAGCGAAAGATCGTCATGTCTGAGAATCTGTTGCAGTGGCTTGCGCCTTATCGCTTGAAGTCCGGTCCGATCTTCGACATCGATCCGCGCAAGCGAATTGCCAAAGTCGTGAAGGCGTCCCGTGTGAAGTGGAAGCGGAACGGTCTGCGTCACAGTTTCGGCAGCTACCGCATGAGCAAATGAAGAACGAAGGACAGGTGGCGCTGGAAATGGGCAACTCCCCGAAAGTTCTGAAAGATCATTACTTCGAGGTTGTCGATGAACGCGCGGCGCGCGAGTACTGGTCAATCAAACCACTGCCGACTGACGACCGGAAGATTGTTGCTATCGCATCGTAGCGACTGCTTTTCCTGCGCGCGCCAAGCTGGAAGCGGAGCGCAAACTAGGCGACTGATTGTAATTGGCGGCGCTGGCCGCCGTCGCATTTTAACTTTCCTTTGTTGGGTTTGTTGTTTGTGTCGTGTCAGTGGCACCGAACAGCAATTGACGCCCGCCCTTGACGTCCTGTTTCGGAATCAGGTCATCTAGGCGAATCAATTTACCTTTTTTGCGCTTAGGCCTTTGATTTCCTGATTCTCCCGTGTGCGCATTCTCTTTGCTCTTCGGTGCACTCACCTGGGCTTCTTGTCTTTCGAGGGATGGAACCTGCTGCTGAGGATTCCTTAATGATCGGCTGCCGACGGTCTCGCGGTTGCCATAACGTCATGCAGTAGTCATGAAAACATCATGGATGTGGGTTAAGCATGGGTAGAACACTGGAGTGGGTATCGACTGTACCTAACGCGTTTTGATGCGCTGGTGGGTTCAGGACAGCGCCCGGCCGTTGTCCAAACGCTTTGGAAGCGCAGGCATTCGTGGTCAGGTCTCTCGTAGTCAGGCGCTTCATGTCCGTAATGCAAAATCAACTTGGTTCGGGGTTGTTCAAGAGTCGCGTCGAGCCTGTCAGGTGGTCGGCCATACGCATATGCAACGAATTCGCGTTGCTTCATCACGTCTGTGCTCTCTGACCATTGACGGAATATGCGCTCAATTCTCGACATCGTTTCGCCGTGGGCGTCGCTGACCATTTCGCACGAGATTTGTTGCGCCAATTTACGAACCTCATCAAATCCACGTGGGCGCCCACTGACGTTTCTCCTTATATCGCCGCCTGTGCTGAACGGTCGCAGATTCGCCCAGCTATTCGGGTGGCTTCCGCGCCCCTTCCTCAGGTTTTTCTCAGTGTCCTGCGAATCATCCACTATGAGACGTTATGACACGCGCGATAAAGTGTGTCAAAATTCGGCCGCGTGAAGTACTGGAAAATCATCGCTGACAATCTCAACAGTCTCAATGAGGCGCGATTATGAAAATTCATGTAAGCTTAGCGCGCCCCCCGACAAGATGCCCATTCAGATTAAGAAAGAGATCGAGCTCGAAATCGCGCACGTCCTCTTCATCGACATTGTCGGCTACTCCAAGCTGCATCAAGAAACGCGGTTGGAGCTTGGGTTTATGTCTCAACCCCGGATTCTCGCGGGCGAACGATCGTCGTGCCGACGCGCATAGCGGCGAACCGGTAAGCGCACGCGGGCGAGCGGCAACGATACTTTAGTACCGTGAAAACATTCTTTTCGATCGTTCTCGCCGTCGCCGTCTCCCTCGGCACTGTCCAAGCGGGACACGGCGGACATGGCGGACACGGCGGACGCAGCGGATATCATGGCGGACGCGGCGGACATTTTAGCTCGATATCGCCGCGAGGCGGACACAAGTTCAGCCGAAGTGCGCCGAAATTCAGTCGTGGCACATCGGGAACATATCGAAATTGGGGTGGCCGCAAATGGAGCGGTGGTAAATGGAGCGCCGGTAAATGGGGCGGCCGCAAATGGGGCGGCGGTGGTAAATGGAGCAGCGGCAGCTGGGGCGGCGGTAGTTGGGATTGGTACCCCTCTGGGGGCTGGGGCATTCCTTACGCACTTAACTACGGCTATTATTCTTATGGGTATTACCCTTGGTATAGGTACGGACTTGGTTATCCATTCTACTGGGGTTGGGGCATTCCTTACGTGTACGCGTACTACAGCTTTTATCCTTACTGGTACTATCCTTCGTATCGGTACGCTTATGATTATTACAATTGCTCCGTATCAAGAAGGCGATTCTTTTGAAACCTGACTCCTTGAAATCGCCCGCATGCTCGTGCGTCTCGATCACGTTGCCCGCGTCGTCGTAAATTCGTATCTGCCGAATTAGTGGCTGCCTATCGTGCCTGTGCCGCCCGTGATGGGTTTGGATTCGCCCGTAACACCGCCGCCACCTTTGACGTCTTTTTCTGGCTCCAGGTCACGAATTTCCAAGTCACGAATTTTGGCCTTCTTAAGTCGGCGCCAAACCGAGCGGACTACAACGATATTCGGCGATCGGTCCTCCATAACCAACTATTAGTAGGAACGTTTGCTTTAGGATGTTCAACTGACACATTACTCGCAAGCGTCTTGATCGTCCACCACGCTTTGAAATCGCCCGCGTGACCGTACGTCTCAATCACGTTGCCCGATTCATCATACACGCGAATCACAGCGCGATGTGAAGTGGCAGCGGCTGCGAGCACTCTATGGTGTCGGAGAGGCGGTTATTGAATGTGAGCCGTGCTGAAGAAGTGGACACCGCGCCAGGGGAGTCCCCGTAACCTTGGCCTCGCAGTCGCTCAACTATCAGTGCCGATTGGAATCCTAATTGCGTTTGGCCCACCGTACCACAGCCGACCGAATGGCAGCGCATCGGAAATCAGATCGACGCCGTGATGATCTTTGCGCGGGCGGACTTCGTAAACGTGTTGTGGGCTAGTCATCACAACGGCCAGCGATTGGTGCCCTGTATCAAACAGCAGCAGACCGGTTACGCGCACTAACAGTTTCCCAATTGGATTCTTCTTACTAGGTTTCTTCCAACTAGCGTCGATCAAAGGGTTCAACTCATCTCTAGCGAAGTTCGGGTGGCCATCAAGGCGAACACGCGGAGTAAATTCTGCCGTCACGGAATGACGCTCGTCTTTCGCCAACGTGCGATGCTTTATCCTGGGATCAACCAACACGATATGGTTATCCGTGTTCGCTGGGTCAGTAAGCTCGCAATTTGCGCTTTCGCGGCTTCCTATTCTGGCTGTGAGTGCCCAGGCGACGACCGTGACTTTTTGGCCTTCGCCTAACTGTTTCAATTCGTCGCGACTTCCATACTGAGTGAGATTCGTTGGATGATGTGGCAGATCTTTCATCCATTGAATGCTTCGCAGGACCGATTGTTCATCGTCCGACCGGATATTCTTTCGCTTGTTTAGTTCTGGATCACAGGGGTGATCTGGGTCGGGCGGGCCGCACCCTTCATCCGGGCAGTGGGCAACGTCCGCAATGCCTTTCGGACAGGGTCTGTCCGGGCAGGGCTGCTGCGGGTTAGCAGGTGCACAGAAAACAAACAACGAGAGAAAAAGTATTGGGAGGATTCGTTTCATAGCTGGTTCATATCACTTTGTCATTGCCGTGTGGAGATCAATGAGGCAAAATCCCCCGCGTAAAGTACTGGGAAATCATCGCTGACAAGCTCAACAGCCTGAATGAGGCGCAATTATGAAATTCACGTAATCTTAGGGCCCCCCGGACAAGATGCCCATTCAGATCAAGAACGAGATCCAGCTCGAAATCGCCCATGTCTTGTTCATAGACATTGTAGGCTACTCGAAGCTTTCGATTAGCGACCAGCACGCGGCGGTTGAAGAGCTAACCCGGATTGTTCGCGCGTCGGAACAGTTTCAACGAGCCGAAGCCGCGAGCCGTTTGACCAGGATCCCAACCGGCGACGGGATGGCGCTGGCATTTTACACGACTCCGGAAGCGCCTGCGCAATGCGCGGTGGAGATCAGCCGCGCTCTCAAGGAACATCCGCGTCTGCAACTTCGGATGGGAATCCACAGCGGGCTAGTTGGCGGGGTGGTCGATGTAAACGAACGGGCCAATCTCGCGGGCGCTGGCCTTAACGTGGCGCAGCGAGTGATGGATTGCGGCGACGCCGGGCACATTCTTCTATCCAAACACGTCGCTGAAGATCTGGAAGAATACCAGAGGTGGCGACCGTTCCTGCACGATCTTGGTTCGTGCGAAGTGAACCACGGGGTGCGCGTCTCGGTCGTGAACCTCTATGACGATCAATTCGGCAATGCGAAGCTGCCGCAGAGATTTGAGACGGCGCAGAAACGCCGGAAGCGTCTGCGCTGGGCGACAATCGCAGCAGCGTTGCTTGCGCTCTCGGCAATTGTCGCGGGTGCGGTAGTATTTTCCCGTAATCGCGAGCGATCGACGCTGGCAGCGCCGGAGAAAAGCATCGCTGTTCTCCCATTCGGAAACCTGAGCCGCGATGCTGAGAACGCTTACTTTGCCGAAGGTATCCAGGACGAAATCCTGACGCGTTTATCCAAGATCGCCGACTTGAAGGTCATCTCGCGCACGTCCACACAACATTACAAAAGCGCGCCGGAAAACCTGCGTGAGATCGCAAAGCAACTTGGTGTCGCTCACATCCTGGAAGGAAGTGTGCAGAAGAGCGGCGACGCAGTGCGCGTAAACGTGCAGCTAATCAAAGCAGCGAATGATTCCCATCTTTGGGCCGATACGTTTGATCGCAAATTGACCGATATCTTTTCGGTCGAGAGTGAGGTCGCCAAATCGATTGCTGAGCAGCTACAGGCGAAACTTACTGGCCAGGAAGAGCAAATCATCGGTGCCAAACCAACAGATAATCCTGAAGCTTACGATGCCTACCTGCGTGGGCTGGCTTATACCCTAAAGACTGTCGACACACCCGCCAATGCCCTCGCCGCGCAGAAATATCTCAAAGAAGCAGTGCGGTTGGATCCGAAGTTCGCCCTTGCCTGGGCGCACCTCTCAATCGTTGATTCGCGCAACTACCGCCAACAGAGTCTTCAGCCAACGGTCGCCCTCCGTGAAGAGGCGCGGCAAGCCGCCGAAACCGCCCTCACTCTTCAGCCCAATCTCGGCGAGGCCGTATTGGCGAAGGGATCCTACTACTACTTTTGTCTGAAAGATTATGACACAGCAGTGCGTTACTTTGAACAAGCACGTCAACTCCTACCGAATAGCAGCAGAATTCCAGAATCGCTGGCCTATTTGGAGCGGAGGCGAGGCCAGTGGGACAGGAGCGAGTCGTACTTCAACGAAGCCGAGAAGCTTGACCCGCGCAACCTTCACCTACTCACGCAGCACGCGGTTACCTATATCTCTCGTCGTCGTTTCCCAGAAGCGCTGCAGAAACTTGACCAGGTTCTGAATATCACACCGGACGACGTGGATGCTCTCGCGCTAAAGGCGCTTATCGCACAAGCCGAGGGTGATCTGCCACGTGCTGCTGCACTACTCGCTCCGCTGCATCCGAACGCCGACAACCCCGACGCCTTGGGAACACAAGTGTACCAAGCGATCTTGGAGCGCCGCCCTGCACCGGTCATCCCTCGGCTAAAGGAAATACTCGCCAAGCCCGATCCAGCGTTGGGTTATAGCAATGGCGAGCTGCGCTTTTTTTTAGGCTGGGCGCAGGAAGTCGCCGGCGACCTTGCCGCCGCCCAGGAAAGTTGGCGACAAGCGCGCAGCGAACTGGAACCTCTCCTCAAAGAACAGCCGGAAAATTATTACCTGATTGGAGATCTCGCGCTCTTCAATATGGGTCTCGGTGACAAAGCCGCCGCGTTGGCTCTGTCGGAGCGGGCCATGGCCGCGAATCCGATCGAGAAAGACCCCTCGACTGGTCCTTGGTCGCTCGAGATCCTCGCCCGGGTGGCGGCGCAGATGGGGGAGCCCGACCGCGCCATCGCCGCTTTACAGAAACTACTTTCGATACCGTACGCCGGCTCAATGAGTACAATCATGCCGCTCACTCCAGCGCTGCTCCGGCTCGATCCAATGTTCGATCCGCTCCGGAGTGACCCGCGTTTTCAGAAACTCGCCGCGTCGCCCGCGCTGAAATGAACATGCCCGCCGAAATTAAGAAAGAGATCGCGCTTGAAATCGCCCATGTCCTGTTCATCGACATTGTTGGCTACTCGAAGCTTTCGATTAGCGACCAGCACGCGGCGGTTGAAGAGCTAACCCGGATTGTTCGCGCGTCCGAGCAATTTCAACGAGCTGAAGCCGCGAGCCGTTTGACCAGGATCCCAACCGGCGACGGAATGGCGCTGGCATTTTACACGAGTCCGGAAGCGCCTGCGCAATGCGCCGTGGAGATCAGCCGCGCTCTCAAGGAACATCCGCGTCTACAACTTCGGATGGGAATCCACAGCGGGCTAGTTGGCGGGGTGCTCGATGTAAACGAACGGGCCAATCTCGCGGGCGCTGGCCTTAACACGGCGCAGCGAGTGATGGATTGCGGCGACGCCGGGCACATTCTTCTATCCAAACACGTCGCTGAAGATCTGGAAGAATACGAGAAGTGGCAACCGTTCCTGCACGATCTTGGTTCGTGCGAAGTGAAGCATGGCGTGCGCGTCTCGGTCGTGAACCTCTATGACGATCAATTCGGCAATGCGAAGCTGCCGCAGAGATTTGAGACCGCGCAGAAACGGCGGGTGCGTCTGCGCTGGGCGACAATCGCGGCAGCGTTGCTTGCGCTCGCGGCAATTGTCGCGGGTGGCGTAATATTTTCCCGTAATCGCGAGCGATCGACGCTGGCTGCTCCGGAGAAAAGTATTGCCGTGCTTCCATTTGAAAATCTGAGCGAAGACAAAGCCAACGCCTACTTTGCCATGGGCATTCAAGATGAAATTCTGACGCGCCTATCCAAGATCGCTGATCTCAAAGTCATCTCGCGTACTTCCACACAACATTACAAAAGCGCGCCGGAAAATCTGCCGGAGATTGCCAGGCAACTTGGCGTGGCTCACATTCTGGAAGGTAGCGTGCAAAAAAGCGGTGATGCGGTGCGCGTGAATGTGCAGTTGATCAAAGCAGCTAACGATTCCCATCTTTGGGCCGATACCTTTGATCGTAAACTGACGGACATCTTTTCTGTCGAGAGTGAGGTGGCCAAAGCTATTGCGGACCAGCTTCAAGCCAACATTTCCCCGACTGAAAAGGCGGCGATTGAGAAAGCCCCGACAACCGATCTTGTCGCATACGACCTTTACCAGCACGCCCAGGCGCTGGTCGCCGATACATCCGATGCTATCCATGCAAGGGAGAAGCTGCCTCAGGCAGCACAGCTGCTCAATGAAGCGCTCGCGCGGGATCCGAACTTTTTACAGGCTTGGTGCCTGCTCTCCAGAGTGCATAGTGTTGCGTACTTTAGGGGCCATGATCACACGCCGGCCCGTCTCGAGCTGGCCAAGACCGCGCTGGATCGCGCTATACGCCTCCAACCAGACGCGGGTGAAATCCACCTTGCATCGGCGAATTACTACTACCAGGGCTTTCGCGACTACGAGCGCGCCCGCAGCGAACTGGCTATTGCCAGAAAGACGCTGCCGAACAATGCTGATGCATTCCTGTACACGGGCCTGATCGACCGACGCGAAGGCCACTGGGAAGAAGCAACTCGCAACATGGAGCGCGCTCTTGAGCTGGACCCGCGCAACTACTTCATTCTCCAGCAACTCGCTTTCGCTTACGGATGGCAGCATCGCTACGCCGAAGCAGCCCGAATCTATGATCGAGCACTGACGATCGTGCCGGCGGATCCGAATACTCGCATACAGCAGGCGCTGGTTGCGTTGGATTGGCAGGCTGACATCAAACCCTTTCAGACTACCCTGGCCGGTTTGATGGCTGAAGATCCCAGTATGGCGCTCGATATAGATACGCTCCTGTATTCTTTCTGCGATCGGGCGTGGGCTGCCGCGACCTGGGTCCTGACAAACTATCCGCGTGAGGGCGCCGCAAATAATGGTGTCAACTATCCGTATGCATATTGGCAGGGCGTCCTTGCTCGCTCCCAGGGTGATTCACGCACAGCGCGGGTCGCCTTTGCCGCTGCACGCAGAGAAGTCCAAAAGATAGTGGACCAGCAGCCCAATTTCGCGGCTGCTATTAGTCTGTTGGGAATGATCGACGCCGGTCTCGACAAAAAAGAAGAGGCCCTAAAGGAGGGTCAACGCGCGTGTGAATTGCTGCCCATTTCCAAAGACGCTATCGACGGTGCATCCCTGGCCATGAATCTGGCGCAGATCTACACTTGGCTCGGTGATAAAGATCGCGCCATCGAACAGATCGCGACGCTGGAACGCATCCCGAACCCCCTCAGCTATGGTCTTCTCAAACTGCACCCTTACTGGGACTCACTGCGTGGCGATCCGCGCTTCGAGAAAATCGTTGCCTCGCTCGCGCCGAAAGAACGGTAAAGCTCACCATGCTGTTCTACGAAAAGGAGCCACGCTCGTCGATAACATGAAAGATTGGGAGATCATCGCTGACAATCTCAGCAAAGCCGATTGGGGCTGTATTTCAGCGATTGAGTCCAATGGACGAACGATCTGGATTGCGGACGCACATCGCGACGATGGAAAGCGCGTTTCGTTGTGCGTGCGGATGAAAAGTTGAGGGCGTTCGTGGAACTGGAATCGGCGATTAGGACCGGACGTGAGCCTGTGGCTTGACTGGTGGCTTGCGTTTCAACGCGGTTTCAGTCAGCAGCGGAAGATTGCGGAAAGTCTGCGATTTATTTGCTTGCGCACCAAGCCCTGCGCCAAGCGGCGCTGGGGGGATTGGCTACTGGCCAATCATCCAGAGGCGTGGTGCTTGGTAAGCATTACGCTTGGTTGTCAGAGCTGCACTGAGGCTCAGGTCATTGCGATCATGCAAAATCCCACGCGCGGGGACATGACTTACCAGCTCGCCGCGCAATTGGCTGCGGCGAAGCTAAACGTCGCCTGTAATCTTACGGACTTGAGCTGTGTCGCCAGTGCCATCGCGGCCGCTGACGCCTGGCTGTGCTCGCATCCAATAGGCAGCAACGTCAGGGCCCATAGCCAGGCGTGGAAAGAGATCACGCCGACCTACAACACGCTAGCTGATTACAATAACGGCCTGCTTTGTGCGCGGCCGCGTTGACTCTCACCACAGGGGCGATAGACTGCGCAGGCAAACAGCAGCCATATTTCACAAATCAGCCGTCATGTTTAATCACGTGGCGCCTCTTGTTTCGCTTGTCACGCTCACCACTCCTTGAAATCGCCCGCGTGCTCGTGCGTTTCAATCACGGTACCCGCTGCATCGTAAACCCGAATCACAGCATCATGTGAGCGACTGCGAAACTTCGCATAGTCGATTGCGTTGCTGACTGCGTTTGGCTCGCCGTACCACAGCCGACCGAATGGCAACGCATCGGAAAGTAGATCGGTAGTGTCCTAATTTGAATTACGATTTCGCGTACCGAACGATGGCGCGATTTTATCCTTATTAGTGGTCGCCTGTAGCGCGCGTGGTGCCATTGCCTGTGGTGGATTTGGATTCGCCCGTAACACCGCCGCCACCTTTGACGTCTTTTTCTGGCTCCAGGTCACGAATTTCCAAGTCACGAATTTTGGCCTTCTTAAGTCGGCGCCAAACCGAGCGGACTACAACGATATTCGGCGATCGGTCCTCCATAACCAACTATTAGTAGGAACGTTTGCTTTAGGATGTTCAACTGACACATTACTCGCAAGCGTCTTGATCGTCCACCACGCTTTGAAATCGCCCGCGTGACCGTGCGTCTCAATCACGTTGCCCGATTCATCGTACACGCGAATCACAGCGCGATGTGAAGCCGCATCCTGCACATCATTTAGGCGTCGGGGAATCTTTTTTTGCGTGGACAAAATCGACGATTCTGGGTTAAAGTTCTTTGGCAGCGGCTGCGAGCACTCTATGGTGTCGGAGAGGCGGTTATTGAATGTGGGCCGTGCTGAAGAAGTGGACACCGCGCCAGGGGAGTCCCCGTAACCTTGGCCTCGCAGTCGCTCAACTATCAGTGCCGATTGGAGTCCTAATTGCGTTTGGCTCGCCGTACCAGAGCCGACCGAATGGCAGCGCATCGGAAATCAGATCGACGCCGCGGCGATCTTTGCGTGGGCGGACTTCATAAGTCTCCATGCTCACAAACAGCTTTGATGTCCCCATAAAGACATAGGACTAAAGTCCAATATGCGCGTCTCGGGAGTACTGTTAGAGTTGGTTTGATTACGTCACCCGACGTCCCAACGTACTTTCTGCCGGACTTAAAGGCCGGTTGAGAGGCTTTAACCTTCGCTGAGACACCGCCTAACGCGATCTCCAGATTCACCCGGAGCCCCGAGGCTTCCGAAATGAGGCCGCTCTTCAAAGCGCCTCCTGAAGAAGGTTCCTCGTTTCGCGCGAATTTGGAGCAGTCAACATCTAAATGAAAGGCTGTTTATGAAATTCGCTAGCCTCACCAAGTCAATAGCCGTGCCTCACCAAATCCACACCTACGCCGAACTCCGGCAACAGATTCACCACGACCTGCGGATTCAACACCCCGAATCGGTCCAACCAAATGGCGAGTCCCCCATCTGTGATTCTTACGAGGTGCGCCTCATGGAACTGCCGATACATTCACGCCAACGGGATCCAACTAGTCTGTCGCTGATATTCATCGCGCACTTGAACAGGGAATTGGAGGGTAAACAATGACGGCGATTCCAGTCCAGTTCAAAGATGAATCTGTCAAACTCGACGATGTCGAGGAGGGCAGGGTCCTGACGGCGCTCGAAGTCATGTATGAGGGCGGCTCGCTCCACGGCAAGACCGCTGATCTCCCCTCGCGCGACCTCGAGCGCGTGGTGCTTCGCGTCCACGGGCGTAATCGGCATTTCTTTCAAACCTATGAGCGCACAATCTGCGTCGATATTCGCAGCCGGCGAACGATCTTTCGCTACGCCGGCCTCACTTCTAAATCCAACAACAGCAGTTGGTGGAAGAGGCTGCTCTGCTACGACTGCCCTGCAAAGAGAAAGAGCGAAAACGCAAATGAATATCGCGTGCAGTTCGCGGCGCTTCGCATCCGCAAACTGAAGGCCATCCAAATATGAAATTTTTCTGCTCGCTCGTCGCCCCGCAGTTTTTTCGTCGATAGACATGAAGACGATAATGTTGATACTGGCGGCAATAGCGACGATGTCGTTTGCCATGTGCCTAGATGCACAAGGGCAACGCCTTTCCCTGCCGGAAGGTCAGGCAGACTCGCGAATACCGCTGCCTGCGCAATTTCGGGTTAGCGTGGAGGAAGGCATTATCACGCTGAGGGACATGAACAGTGGAAAAGTCGTGGGCAGGACGACCTTTGAGAGGTTGGGAGTGGTTACACCAACACAAGATAAACTCCGCCATGTGGCCCTTGATGTCACTGCGGCGGTCGTCGCTGGAAATGGGAGTAGGGAGCGCATCGTTAACCCCCTTCACAAGGTTTACACAGTCGCGGACCATAAGAAAGGCAAAGCGGCATACGCAACAAGCTTGAGCATGATGTTGCATTTGTTCTCTCGAGTGACACACAGACGAACGGTCGTTATGAGGCACTCATTGAGGACAGGCCGTGAAAGGTTCCATAGGCAGAGGCCACGAAAACCGGCGAAGTTCGTGGCGACTGTGAAAGAGCAGCCGTCGCAAATTCAAAAGGTGAGCGCACAGCTTGAAGTGAGCAAACCGGCGCCGCAAGTGGTCCACAATCCCTAGAGCTGCGGCCGCCAAACAACCAGCAGCATTTCACAATCAGCCGTCACGTTTCAGCGCGCGGCGGCTTTTTGTTTTGCCCGCTACGGCTCTTTGAACTCACCCGCGTGCTCGTGCGTTTCGATCACGTTGTCCGCTTCATCGTAAACGCGAATCACAGCATCATGTGATCTTTTGCATTTTTCTCCCGGCGACAAGATCAAGAATTGCTCGGCGCAATTTCTCGCGGTCTGCTGGATTGTCCGCGTCGAGTTTAAGGTTCATCGCCTCCGCCACGGTTTTAGCGTAAGCAATGCCCTGCTGCTCGACCAATCGCTCCCAGCGTTCATCGGCCATAACCTCGATAAGATTGGAGACGGAACGCTTCTCTAAAGAGGCCATTTGTCCCAGTTTGTTCCGTTGCTCCTCACGCACCGTCAGGTTGAGCTTCGGTTTGTTCTTGTTCTTCTTGGATTTTGCCACTCCCACGTAAATCGCTCCTCCGATCTCAAGCGGACAGGGTCTTATAGGCTAAAAAACGTCAGTCGTAAAATGTGTTCTTGAGATGCGTCATATCTCCATATAAAAGGCGTATCCAATAAGATTTCGTCATCCGACAGTTTCACCTGATCTTCGGCACGGCTGAATAAGCCGCAGGGGCTGGACGTTCGTTGAGACACCGTTTAGCGCGATCCCCGAGATCCAACTGGAGCCCCTGAGTCAGCCAAAGCGACGCCGCTTCTTCCAAGCGCCTCGTGAGGATGGTTCCTGGTTCCGCACGGAACTGGATTGCAGTAGTTCAACAACCCAACCTCAACAAAAAATGCAAAAGCAAGCTAACTCATCTATTAAGCCCATTTACTTTGGAACGCATTGATCCTGGTTTCACTTGTCGCCGTCAGCGCGATTCCATTCACGCTCGCGCAGCGAAGTAGCATGAAGCAAAGCGCGCAGTTCCAAAAGGCGCTCCCGAGCCAATCCCAAACTTTCACCTTGCCTGGCAGCAGTCTCGCGCCCGATATGACGGCGTGGAGTCACGCCGGTCCAGCGACTCCAACGCCAACGTGCATACCAAGTCAGTTCCACGTGCTCATCGTCTACAGCGATACCCTCGCGCCTACCCAATTGCAAAGCCAGATACTGGCCGAGCCAGGGGGTTGCGATAGTTGACCTGTTCGATGCAACCAGCGGTACGCCCACCCTGGGACAACTCCAGCAATACCAGATTGTGGTGCCACTCAGCAATATTGCCTCCTCCGGGTTCCAGGATGCGACTACGCTTGGCAACAACTTGGCCGACTACGTGGATGGCGGTGGCGTGGTGGTCCAGCATGGGTTTACCTTTTACGGCCCGTTCCCGCAGGCAATCAACGGCCGATGGGTGACCGGTAACTACAACCCGTATAACTACTCGACGAACTTCCTAGATTTCGGCTTCACCCTGGGGACATTCAACGCGGGGCACCCCCTCATGGCTGGCGTCACCACCCTCCACGCCGGCTTCGCAGAGAACCTAACGCTTGCTGCTGGAGCGACAGAGGTGGCGCAGACCAACGTCGCCACCTCGCTGGTGGCGTTCCGGCCGGTCAGCGGCGGGCACACCACTGTGGGTGTCACCGCCTACCTCGGGGTAACCTCGTCCGGGAGCGGAGATTGGGGCAAGGTGATAGCGAACGCCGGCAGGTGGCTGATTGGCGACCCCTGCCCATCGCCCACGCCGACTCCGACAGCGACAGCCATAGCTACATTCACGCCGACACCGACTGCAACGGCGACCGCCACAGCTACGCTTACATTCACGCCTACACCAACTCCAACAGCGACATTCACGCCGACGCCTACAGCTACATTTACCCCGACGCCAACGGCTACGTTTACTCCAACGCCAACAGCGACGGCAACAGCAACGCCAACGGCAACCTCAACACCTACCCCAACAATTGCACCAAGACCTACACCGACGCCCAGGCCGCGCCCGACTCCCCCGCCTCGGCCATGACCCTGATTCCCAAGTGACCAGTGATTAGTGCTCGGTGATCAGTTGGGATGACGCGTGTAATGCTCACGGCTCCTTGAAATCGCCGCGATGCTCGTGCGTCTCGATCACGTTGCCAGCGGCATCGTCTATGTTCTTCGCCGGGCGTATTGAAAAAATATGTTGGGCCACGACGACGTCGGCACCGTCCAGTGAACCCTCAAAGCTTGCTGGAAATCATTAGGCCGGCCTTCCCAAGATGTCGTACCGCTATTGGCAATATTTATTGGCGATGACTTTGGATTTTTTGTAGCCACGAGGCTGGTACCCTGCTTAGTGCCAGGCGTTAGAATTCGCACCGTCATGAAATGTGGATGCGCTTTTGCCCAGGAGAGCGCCTTCTGTTTGGTATCAAAAAAACGATCGATAACGATTGCGTTGCGCTCAGCCACAGTCCGTCCGCACGAGCGCGCGGCTTTGCGATAGACCACATCCGGTCCACTGTCTACGGCCACACACGTCGCATCAGGAAAGACAACTTTACTGCCATACGGAATTTTCTTTGGATCGACAGCGCAATGCCTTTCGCGCAGCCGTACGCCATTCCAGGCTGCATTCGCCCCTGACCGTTCTCCAGGCCAGTAAACCGTGACACGCGCGAGTGCCGAATGCTCGCCGGCAAAGGCTTGGCACGCAAAAAGCGAGATGAACCAAGCTGCCGTAATTAGCCGTTTCATGCCCTTCGCCGATTGCCCCCCTGCCGCTGTAAGTTCGCAGGAAATGGATCAGGGAAAAATGTGGGCAATCGCCTCTATATAAACTTCGGAATTGCGTCGCGTTTTGGTCCCCTTGTTGCCATTTGTGGAGCGAAACAAAAGCAACTGTCTGGTGAGTAATGAATAATCGCTGACAATCTCAGTAAGGCCGATGGAGTCGGCACTGCGTCTCAGCGATTGATTCCAACGAGCGAACGATCTGGATTGCAGACGCACATCGCGATAACGGGAAGCGTTTCGTTGTGCACGCGAATGAAAAGCTAACGGCTTTTCTGAAACTTGAATCGGTGATTCGAGCAGTCAGTCCATAAAATCAATTCTGCTCCTCGCACCGGCCAGCGGTTGGCTGGAACGATTGGTTAGGTCTCATGGTGCATATTCACCAACACTATTGTCCGTGAATACAAGCTTCGACACGACCAACGTGGCTTTGACGTCTTCTTTCTTCATCTGCGCGAGACGGGCCTGCTCTGGCATCAACTGGTTGATAGGATACTGGCCAGTGGCCGTGATGCTCTGTCCGGCCGGAATAAGATGATCTGGATTGACCTTAATGTCGTAGATGTGCGAGCCGAGTAAGTCTGCGAACTGGACTGTGGCGTCGATAAACTTAATGTCTTTGTCTGAGTTGTTCTTTAGCGTCAGAGAAATCTCGTACTTGTAATAGGAGTCTTCTCCGCGAACAAGACGAGCGTCCCACGCTACAAGTTCAAGGGGCGATTTGGTCGCTAAGGCTGGCGTTGGTGACGCGGCGTTCAGGGGCGATGAAAGCGGCGAAGCCTTCTCAAGTGTGGTTACGCGCTTTTCGAGATCGCTGAGCCGCTTCTCGACGCTTTGGTCTTGCTGCTGGCCGCACACTGTTGTGCAGACTGCTAGAATAACGCTGGATGCAAGCAGCGGGGATTTCATGCGCGCGAGCGTGAGCCTAACTATGATTGGACGAATCTTCGTAAGCAAGTCACGATTTCTTCGCCTAATTCATGATTGCCAATTAATTGGAGCAAAACATGACAGCGGCGACATGACTGCGCGTCACGCTCACCGCTCCTTGAACTCGCCCGCGTGCTCGTGCGTCTCGATCGCATTGCCCGCGTCATCGTAAACGCGAATCACAGCATCGTGTGAGCGACTGTGAAACTTGGCGTAGTCGATTGCGCTCGCGACTGCGTTTGGCTCGCCGTACCAAAGCCCGCCGAATGGCAGCGCATCGGAAATCAGATCGACCCCACGATGATCTTTGCGCGGGTGGACCGGGGTCGGATAAAGAAACGAGCCAATGAGCGCCTCAATCAATGACCGACATGGAAGAACGCTTTGCCGGTAACAGTGATGACGGGAGCTTGATTAAGTGTCAGTTTCCTAGGGGCGCTGGCCCAAGTTCGCCACGGCGAATCTGTTTCGCCTGCGGACGAATTCATCCGTGTGTGCGGACCTACGGCAGACTCACATGAGACAGCCCCTTAGCGTTAAACGCGTACCCTCGCAACCCATGCCCTTAAGGCAGGGAGCTTGCAAGGCTTTTGCTTGCGAGTTCCCGCATAAGAACGTCTTTGGGCTTTACCGTTACGGACGAGGCGGCGGGGTCGGGCGAGGCCTCGGCGTCGGCGTTGGCCTGGGTGGGATCGTCGGCGTGGGCGTGGGGGTTGCTGTTGCTGTAGCTGTCGGTGTTACAGTCGCTGTTGCTGTTGCTGTTGCTGTCGCCGTCGCCGTGGCTGTTGCTGTGGGAGTAGGCGTGGGCGTGAACGTAGCCGTCGCCGTTGCTGTTGGTGTTGGTGTCGGAGTGAAGGTAGCTGTAGCTGTTGCTGTTGCTGTTGCTGTGGCCGTAGGCGTGGCTGTGGCCGTCGGCGTAGGCGTAGGCGTGCCGCATGGACCCGTATACACCGCCCGGTCGACTCCAATATAATCCGCGTGTGTTCCGTTCGGCCCGGCGTTCTCCACAAAATAGCGGAACGCAAGCCGGCCGGTGGTTGCCGCTGGAACACCGCTGATGGTCACGGTGAAGAGGGTCCAAACGTGCGGATACTGGTCGTCATAGGTCGGATTGATGTCGAGTAACAAGTTAGTGAAGTCGCCAACGTCGGTCGAGGTTGTCCCTACGTTGGTGCTCGAGCCGTTGGTGCTCATACGCACTTGGAGCCGGTCGGGGAAGAGTGGGGTAGTCCGCGTGTAGAAGGTGAGCACGGAGCCGTTCACCAGATTTACCACAGGTGTCAACAACCAGTTGCTAATGGTTCCAACGTCCGCGGTGTCATTGAAATTGGCCGCAATATAGGCAGTGGGCGCCCCATCAAACGCTGGGAACACGGCATTATTTCCCTGGAACCAGTTGGTTACACCCAACGGTTCGCTATGGTTAATCATGAACCACCCAGGCAGGTTCGTAATATCGTCGAAGCCTTCGTTGATAGGCGAACAAGAGAGCATGAGTGGGTTCGTGTACAGGTCAAACTGGTGCAACGTGCCATTCGGGTTCGTGCCATCGCAGTTCGCGTTGTCCGCCCATAGCGTGTAGAGCTTGCCCATGAGTGCGGACAGACCAACGTAGTCACCAAAGTCGATGCCGTTGCCCGACGCCGTCGCGTTCGAGAACCCGCCGCTCAAGCGCTGGTTTGGCGCCCAGGTCGCGCCGCCGTCAGTGCTGAAGGTGCCGTAGTATTCCGCATCGTCGTTAGGAATCATGTTTGTCCCGTTCACGCCGTCGTCATTGCGGCAATCGTGAAAGCCCACTGCCACCGTGCCGGTTGTGGGATCGAGCGCGACGTACGGCAAAAACTGGCTCCGCGTGGTCGCGTCGTCGTTCACGCGCACCCGCGCGCTCCAGGTCGCGCCGTCATCACTCGACGTGCGCATGAAAATGTCGGTGTCGTTGTTCTCGGCGACCGTCTCGTCGGTGTACACCAGGTAGATGCGGTTGTTGAACGGCCCACCGGTCGCGTCCCATACTACCCCGGCCTCAGCGTCGATCGAGCGTTCGCTCTGCGCCGGGATAAAGTCGAAGCCGCCCACATTAGTGTCCGAAACGGTGACGCGCGGGCCGAAACCGCCCGCTCCCAAACCGTCCGCGTCTACATTGGCGTAGATCGTCGACGGACCCTCGTCACCATACGGGTTCTGATAGGTCACGATGACCTTGCCGCCACCCGGGCCAGGCCCGACGGCAATACCTCCGAAGCTGCCAGTCGCTGACGGGATCGCCTGTTGTGCGTTGAAGGGTCCCCAAACACCGAGACCCGTCACTGGCGCCCCACGCGCCACCATACTTCCGTTCTGGTTCCAGTCGACCCACACGCTGCCGTTGCCCACAGCGATCGAGGGTTGGTCAATGGGGCCGGTGCCCGCGGTTACCGGTGCACTGAATGTCACGCCGCCGTCAGTGCTCAAAATCACGTTGATGTGGTTGAGTGTGTTGTTGATGTAGACCAGGAAGAGGTTGCCGAAGGTATCCCAGGCCGCCTGTCCGTCACAGCACGCCACACCCGTGGCAATCGTGCCGCGCGTCCAGGTCGCGCCGGCATCTGTTGAGTACGCGCGGAAGATGCTGGCTGTGCCGGGGTTGTTCGAGGTGGCTACGAGGTTGTTTGTGTTGGTCGGGTTGACGTTCACGAAACTCTCAGCCTGGTTGCCGGCCGTGGCGCTGACGTTTACCACCGGCTCCAGGCAGGTCAGCGGTGTGAACAGATCGATCGGCTTCACTGCACGCTCTTTGGGCTTTATACATTTACGTGGAAGTTCGGGTACATTAATGCCCTCGGTCGCCGCCAGCACCTGCGCGTGCAAGGTGGATATGGTAGGCGTGAGGAACGCGAAAACGGTGGCAAGCATAGTCAGGCGGAGGCGTGTGTTCATATGTGTGTTCTTGTTGATGCGGCGAGTAGATGGATGGAAGAGAACTCGCAAGCGACGTGATTTTTGAATGATTTGGAAACGGATGTCGAGCCTTATTTTTGTAACTTCAGCGTACTGAGTCTCTCCGATTGACCGGAGCTAGAAAAAAGGGATCGTGATCCTGATTCCGTATGAACCTCATGCGCAGCACTACACTCTCTATCGTTGCATCAATCGGCCTCCTGGCTGTTCCGGCGACGTCGCGGGCGCAAGTGACTGGTGGAGAACAAAACCCCCATTTCGGCGATACATCCTCAAGAGCTGACGCCGCATCGCTGCAAAAAAAAGCCACTCAAGCCCAGGCTCGGATTCATGCCAATAAGGACGACCGCGACCAGCTGATGATCGCGGTCAAGACAAACGAGGTAGCCTCGGCCAAACAAGTCCTCCTCAGAAACGGATTCACCGCTGAAGATTTGGAAAATGCGAAGATTACTCTACGAACGGGCGGAGGAAAGGGAGGCGAAGACGAAATAGAGATATCTGCCACCTGTTGTGATCCCAAGGAAATCACAATTCGACGATCGCTGGAGTACTTCACAAAATAACCGTTACAGAAACAGGGACGATACCTGCTAGGCGCCCATGTGAGGTCCATCGATCGTTAGGCGTTGGTGACTGCGTCTGGCTCGCCGTACCAAAGCCTGCCGAATGGCAGCGCATCGGAAATTAGATCGACGCCGCGATGGTCTTTGCGCGGTCGGACTTCGTAGGTATGGCGTGCTTCCAACATCGGTGAGCGAATCGTAAACCAGTCCGTACTTGCCCTACCAGACCGTGATGATCGAAAGAGAACGAGAGAATTTCAACCATTCCCTTTTTGCTTTCGCATTTTTCTCCCAGCGACAAGATCGAGAACTGCTCGGCGCAATTTCTCGCGGTCTGCTAACGCCGTCGAGCGACCCCTCACCAGCTCGCAGCTCGCGACGCATCTGGAGAATCGCAGGTGAAACAATTTCTGAGTTCATGCGCTAATCGTATAAGCGAATACGCTTACGAGCGCCTGGCGCTGGGCCTCTGTGAGCTTGCGTTTGCTCTTTTTCACCGCGTCACATCCGGCACAAGGTTGCATGACGCTGCATGACACTTTCTTCTCCGCAAACCCGTATTTTCTTTCATTTCAGGGGTTTCATTTCCGGTTTTGAAAACGTTTTTTTTGGCGTTCTACTTATGAAAAAGTGGGTCTGGCTGGGGGCGGAATCGAACCGCCGACACGTGGATTTTCAGTCCACTGCTCTGCCAACTGAGCTACCCAGCCGTGATCGACGCCAATCTCGCGTGGCGTCATGGGGTTCCCACTATCCAACAATCTGGTTAGAGGGCAAGGCCGCGTAGAGACCGAGACGCTCTCACGCTCGAAACATTTTTGCAGACGTTTCTGCCATTCATTGTGCCGGTTACATTTGCAGTTACAATCGGCGACATGAAGAAGATCATTTCCACAAATGAAGCGCCGGCGGCAATCGGACCATATTCGCAAGCGGTACGCAGCGGAAGATTCCTCTTTTGTAGCGGCCAGATTCCGCTCGATCCCAAGTCAGGCCAAATCGTTCCCGGCGATATCGCCGCGCAGACCCGGCGAGTCTTGGACAACATTGCAGCCCTTTTAAAAGCCGAGGGACTCACTTTTGATAATGTGGTTAAGACGACCATCTTCCTCACAGATCTTGGCGACTTCCAAACCGTAAATGAAATTTATGGCTCATACTTCAAACAGAATCCTCCCGCTCGTTCTACTGTCCAGGTTTCTGCGTTGCCGAAAAACGCGAATGTGGAAATCGAAGTTATCGCCGTAGCGGAAGAGGCCGAGCCAACGGCGTATGATACTTCCGGGTAAAGATTGAGATTGTTGATGGCGAAAATTTTTCTGCTTGGGGACCGCGGGCATTCTGCCGGCGACTCTCCCAAAAACGCGTGGTTGAAGCTGTCCGGCAACATGCCGGACAGAGCGGGCAAAATGCCCGCGCTCCCCAGATGAGCGAAGATCTCCTCGCGCTCTTCCGCAAGACTGGCGCGCTGCTGGATGGCCACTTTATCTTGCGATCCGGATTGCACAGCCGTGAGTATTTCCAATGCGCGATCCTCTTGCAGCACACCGACATCGCTGCGCAGGTGTGCGGCTCGCTCGCCGACAAACTGCGCGAGTTTGATTGCGACACAGTTATCTCCCCTGCTCTCGGCGGAATTATCGTCGGCCAGGAAGTCGGGCGCTCGTTAGGCAAGCGCCACATCTTTGTTAAAAAAGAAGATGGCAAACTTGTTCTGCGCCGCGGTTTCCAAATTTCCCTTGACGAAAAATTCTTCGTCATCGAAGACGTCGTCACGCGTGGTGGGCGCGTACAGGAAACGATCAATATTGTCCGCGCTCACGGCGGTACTGTTTCCGCTGTCGGTGTGATCGTCGATCGAAGCGGCAAAACTAAACCAAATTTCGGGTGCCCGTTTGTCAGCCTTGCCGAAATGAACGTCGAGACATTTCCCGCTGACAATTTACCGTCTGATCTCGCGAAAATTCCGGCGGTCAAACCCGGCAGCAAATAAGCGCTAAGCTGTAGCCACCGGGCTGCGGCCGGTCACCAGGACTCATCCGATTCACGACCACCTTCACCAGACGGCCCGCAGGGCCGTGGCTACAAGGTTTGCTGGGCGGAACGGGATTATTTTGAAAGTAATTCGGCCAACTCTTTCGTGTTCGTCACGGGCGCTTTGCAGGTAAAATTTTCGCACACGTAAGCGGCTGCTTTTGCATCGACCATCGACATCGCGCGGATGGCTTCGTTTTTCTCGCCGAGATATTTTTGGCCGTCACTGCCATCGGCCAACAACACGACCGTCTTGGGGACAAAGTGACGATGCACCTCTTTAAGAAGCGCTTTCGTTTCCTGCGCATCCTTCTTCCCTGCGATCACGATCTGCCGCGGTTTGCTTAAGGAGAAATCGAGCGTGACCAGCAGTTGTGGCATAGCGCTGGGGAAATGCGACAGGGTGGCTGCAAATGCATCAATCGTTTTTCGCACACAGTCTGCTCCGGCAGCTGCCGGATCATCGCGAAATTGCGATAATCGCAAAAGATTCAGCGCTGCGACCGAACTCGCAGCCGGCTCCGCGCCGTCATTGTCGTCTTTCATCCGAAGAAACACGCTCCGGTCTTTGCCGCTCGTGCTGAAATAGCCGCCGTTCTTCTCGTCGAAAAACAAGCGGTCCTGCGTCTCCTGGAGCTGGATTGCAAGCTTTAGCCATTCAATATCGAATGAGGCTTCGTAAAGATCGATCAGCCCTTGGATAACGAACGCGTAATCGTCAGCGAAACCTTGGATGTCGCTGCGGCCTTGTCGATAATTGCGATACAAAATCTTGCGCGATGAATCGTATAGCTGCTCGCGCAGAAAATTTGCGGCGCGCGTTGCGATTTCCAAATACCGCGGGTCGTCCAGCACTTGCGCGGCGCGAGCGTATGCGGAGATCATCAGGCCGTTCCAGGCGGCGATGATCTTATCGTCGAGATGGGGTCGCGGACGTTTGGCACGAATAGCAAACAATTTCTCACGGCTGTGCGCCAGCGCTTTCGCAATGTCCTCTTTGGTTTTCTGAAAGTGTTCTGCTGTTTCCGCAATTGTGTGACGCTCGATTAAAATGTTCTTGCCGCGGAATTCATCGTGCGGATCGCTTCCTTCCGGTGCGTTGCCGTGCGCTTGCACGCCATAATGAAAATCAAAAATCTCTGCGGCATCACCCAGCGCTGCGTCGATTTCCTTTTTCGTCCAGATATAGAATGCGCCTTCTGCGGTCTTGCCGTGGCCGGGATCGCCGATCCCGACTGCAACGGGGCTATCAGCATCTTCGGCAGAGAAAAAGCCGCCTTCCTTCGATGTCATGTCGCGAGCGACGTAATCAAGAATGTCGCGCGCAACTGACTCGAACTCGACCCTCCCCGGCGCTTTCGCGTCCGCCTCTCGGCGCTCATCCCCGGTCGCGATCCCGACCTGAGGATTGAGGTGAGGGTCACCTAAGATTTGGTGCACGTCGAGATACGCAACGGCGAGCTGTGCCTGATCGTAGAGCATTTTCTCGAAGTGAGGCACGTGCCAGTAACGATCGACCGAGTAACGATGAAAACCGCCGCCGATGTGATCATGCATTCCCCCCGCCGCCATTTTCCGCAGCGTAAACAAAGCCCTCTCGAGCGCTTGTTTGCCGGAGTCGCTCTTAGGATCTCGTGCGTAAAATCGCGTCAGGAAATTGAACGTAACTGGCCGTGGAAATTTTGGCGCGTTACCAAACCCGCCTTCCTTTGAATCATAGCTGCGGTCAATCTGCCGGTAGGCGGCCTCTAACGTTGCAGCGTCGATTTGGGCTTCGCTCTTTGCGGCCGATTGAGATTCTTGCAGTGCCGCAACGATTTTGCCTCCCTGCTCAACAATATTCTCGTGATTTTCTTGCCATGCTGTCGCGATCCGCTCCAGGACTTTTTTAAACCCGGGCTGGCCATATCGCTCTTCGGGCGGAAAATAGGTTCCCCCGACAAACGGCTTCAAATCGGGCGTCAACCAAACGCTCATCGGCCACCCGCCACCGCCGGTCGTCGCTTGGACAAAGGTCATGTAAACGCGATCGACGTCGGGTCGCTCTTCCCGGTCCACCTTGATATTGACGAACTCGCGATTCATGATCGCAGCCACTTCTTCGCTTTCGAAAGATTCGTGCGCCATGACATGGCACCAGTGGCAGGTGGAATAACCAACCGACAGAAAGATCGGTTTATTTTCTCGACGCGCCTTGGCGAACGCTTCGTCGCCCCACGGATACCAATCGACTGGGTTATGTGCGTGCTGGAGCAGGTATGGCGATTTCTCGTGTGCAAGCCGATTCGTATACTCGGAATGCGCAGGCGTGGGCTCAGCAGAAGCGTCGCTCGATGTCACTAACCACGTTAACGCGAGAAACCCAAAGCGGAAGTAGCTTGTCATGCTTTGCTACTTTAAATCGTTAAACCGTTGATGCGTTAAAGCGGTCAAACGGCAATCTCGAGGCCAAACCTACATCACATTCTGTCATTCGGAGCGCCTGCCTAGCCGTAGCTTTATGCGAAAGCTAGAGGAATGTCTCCAGAAAATGCCGAAGCACGAACGACGAATCGGTCGAGCGGCGGCGCCGTATCTTCTCGTCATTCGTCATTGATTCGTCATTGGTAATTCGTCATTCGTCATTCGTGGACACCGCGCATCTCGTTCCTCTGTTTTTCGCAATCGGATTGATTGCGTTTCTTTATTCGTCGGTCGGTCACGCCGGCGCATCGGGTTATATCGCGACGATGACGCTCTTCGGGCTTGCGCCGACGGTCATTCGTCCGACTGCGCTTGTCCTTAACATTTTGGTTGCGTCCATTGGTGCATTTCAATTTTGGCGTGCCGGTCACTTCTCTTGGAAATTGTTCTGGCCGTTTGCGCTGCTTTCCATTCCGGCCGCGTATATCGGCGGCTATTTGCAGCCGTCTGCTGCTTTCCTAAGGATTTTGATAGGTATTGTGCTGCTTTTCTCTGCCGCCCGACTTGTGGTTCGCCGGAGCGACCCGCCGCAAACGTTCCCTCCTTCGCGGCCGGTAGCGATAAGCGTGGGAGCGAGCCTGGGATTTCTTGCGGGTCTCACCGGAACTGGAGGTGGAATATTCCTCACGCCGCTACTGCTGTTTTGCCGTTGGGCGCACATTCGACAGGCCGCCGCAGTTTCAGCGCTGTTCATTTGGGTGAACTCGATCGCCGGTTTGGTCGGTTATTTTACAAAAGTTCGTTCCATCCCTTCGCTAGGCCTGATTCTTGCAGCGGCTGCAATTATTGGGGGTACCATCGGTTCGCATTTGGGAAGCAGGCGTTTTGCCGTCCGAGTGATTTCGCTTTGTCTGGCGACAGTGCTTCTAATTGCGGGAATGAAACTGATTCTTACAAGGTAGGGGCGATTGACCTCAATCGCCCGGGCGCTTCGGGTGAACCGACCCTACCTCCAGTTTCGGCGCGGTCTGTGGAGACCAGGGGTTGGTTTCGTAATCGGATGCGACGATTTGATCGGCGTATTTTTGTAAAAGCTCGCAAAGCGCGGCGACATCCAATCCGTAATGTCGTGGGGTGAAATTCGATAGATTTCTCTCTGCCAATCGAAACAAACGCACCGCAGGCGGCAACCGCCTGCCATGCTTTGCGTGCGAGGGTTGTTCGAACCGCTTCTGAAGATGAACGAAAGCGCCGGCCGCCTGGATTAGTCCTTTAAAATAGTCCGCATCGCGCGGCTTGGTCTTGAGCCAGAGCTGTTCCAGGACGTCATGTGCTTCGTAATAACGCTGTTCGTTCCAGCAGCGGAAAAACGCGCGGTAAAACGGATGGTTTGCCATGTCTTTCTCGTCCGGACCGACATCGCCACCGGCCAGCTCAGCCACAAACTGCGAAATCCTCTCGCCTTTGGTCATGGAGCGCTTAATTTGCTCGCAGCTCAGATAATGAGCAAACCACCAACTCATCAGCTCTTCTGGGGGACACCCTCACCCGCCCCCTCTCCCTCGCGAGGGAGAGGCGATCCTGCGGCGTGCGCGTCCATGTCATAGAAAATGACTGTCCCCACCCTCGCCGTTTTAGTTGCCGCGATCGCAATCTTGATTTTCTGCTCTGCGCTTTTTTCCGGCGTGGAGACGGCGCTTTTCTTACTCAAGCCACATCAATTGCGCCGCCTAGAAGCGAATCATGCCGGGCTCACGAAATTCATACAGCTATTCCAAGACAATCCGCGTCGAGTTCTGAACGTCCTGTTGCTCGGCGACGGATTAGTAAACGTCCTGCTAGTGGTGTTGTGTCTTTTCTTCTTATGGCAGGGCCCGCTGGCTGGACGCATTCCGCAATGGCTGGTTGGAATTGCGATCTTTGGCGTCGTAGTGCTGCTCTGCGATTTGATTCCAAAACTTCTGGCGCTTTCGGCGCCTTATAGACTCTCGGCCATCGGCGCCCTGACGTTGCAGATAGCAATGCCGCTCCTTGACCGCATGGGCCGTGGGCTGGAGACAGTCAGCGCTTATGTGGTCGATCTTCTTACGCCTGCGCATCTGCGGACGCGCGTGCGTTTGAGCGACGAGGAACTTGGCACCCTGATTGAGATGGGTGAAGAAGAGGGTGCTTTGTACGAAGGCGAAGCCGAAATGATTCAGGAAATCATTAAGCTGGGCGACAAAACCGCAAAGGATTGCATGACGCCGCGCGTCGATAGTTTCATGTTGCCGGATGATTTGACCAACGAAGACGCGATCACGCGCTTAAAAGAGAAGCGTCATCGGCGAGTCCCGGTTTATGCAGATACGCCCGACCAAATTCTCGGGATCATCGATGTGAAACTGTTCCTGCTCGATGCGTCGGAACATTACACCGAAAAGCTCATCGCTCCCTCGTTCGTTCCCGAGACGATGCATGCGCTCGAATTGCTCAAGCTTTTTGTGACTCACCCCCAGGGTATGGCAGTGGTGGTTGACGAGTTTGGCGGCACCGAGGGAATCATCACAATGGACGACATCGTGGAAGAAATTCTCAGCGATGCGGTGCCTCGGGACGATGTCGCCCTTTACATCGAGGCTCTCGGTCACGGTAGATTTCTCGTGAGCGGCAACGCGCGTCTCGACGATTTAAGCGAACATCTTGGTTTCCGGATCGACGCCGAAGGGATAGACACGATCGGCGGACTTATTTTTACCCGGCTGGGTTATTTGCCGCCATCCGGCACAAAACTCGAGATTCCGCGTCTTGCTATTACTGTGCGCCGCTCTGGGCGCAAACGAATTGAGGAAGTTCTGCTGGAGAAAACAACTGCGTTCGAGGCTGCGGCATGATCGTGTGGTTCATCATTTTCTGTTGCTGGGTTGTTTCCTTTTTCTTCAACGGAATTGAGAGCGGCCTGCTCTCGATCGATCCAGTGCGGTTTCGGCAGAATTTGAAGCAGGGTGTAACGGCGGCCCGACGGCTGGATCGTCTACTCAAACACCCGGAACGGTTGCTGGCGACCGTTCTGCTCATCACGAACGCAGCCGACATACTTGGTCTGTTGCTGCTGACGCGCCAACTAGTTCGGTCGTTCGGCTACGCCGGCTTCTTCTTCTCTCTGGCAATCGCGCTTCCGGTTCATCTATTCCTGCTCTTGGTCCTACCTAAATCGTTGTTCCGGCGATTTCCTTTTCGCGCATTAACTCAGCTTGCAGGTGTACTCGAACTCGCGTCAATGTTGTTTTCACCTCTGCTCGAACTCGGTTCACGGCTTGGAAAGCTGATCCTGCCAGCTCGTACCGCGAAACACGCGCGACTTTTTGCCGCGCGCGAAGAGCTAAAGCAGATCACCACGGAAAGCGAGCGCGAGGGCTCTCTTACTCCGACGGAGCGCGCGATGATTCATAGCGTCGTTGACTTTCGCAGTGTCAAAGTTCGCGACGTGATGCTGCCCTCGGCGAAAGTGGTTGCGTTGCAACCGAGCGCGTCAACTCAGGAAGCACTCGAGCTCGGCGCTGCTTCTGATGTCGATCGTCTGCCGGTGGTTCGACCGGAAGAACAACCTACTGGACTGGTCAACGTCCTCGACATCCTGCTGGACCACAACGGAAACAGACCGCTAGGCGATTATGTCCGGCGTATTGTAACCACTACCGAGGAGGAGCCTGCCTACCGCATTGTGCAACAGTTGCGCGCTGCTCGACTTGGTCTTGCCATCGTCGTGGACAAAGAGAAAAATTTTCGCGGAATCGTCACTATCGACGATTTGATTCGGCGGCTCGTTTCTTCGAGCGAGGCGCGGGCCTAATTTCCTCCAGCGAACAATATGTCTTCATCGCCCAGAATTCGGGCGCAACTTACCAGCGCGACGTGCGAGAAAGCCTGAGGAAAGTTTCCCAGTTGACGCTTCTGACGTGGATCGTACTCTTCAGAGAGCAGTCCCAGATCGTTGCGCAGATCGAGCAGGCGCTCGAACAATTCTCGCGCTTCTTTTTTCCGGCCCATGAGGTGCCAACAATCGGCCAGCCAAAACGAGCATGGAAGAAATACCCCTTCGGTGCCTGGCAATCCGTCGACGCCGGTTTGCTGCGGCCGATAGCGTAGCACCAGGCCGTCTTGCATTAGTTCGCGTTCAATCGCTTCGATGGTGCCCCTGACGCGCTCGTCACTCACCGGAAGAAACCCAGCGAGCGGCATTGTAAGGAGGCTTGCGTCCAAGGCATCAGACCCATAAAACTGGGTGAAAGCTTTCTTCTTCGGGTTGTAACCGCGGTCACAAACTTCTCCGTGAATTTGGTCCCGAATCTTTTGCCATCGATCAAAGTGCTCGCCTGCCGCGCAGTCGCAGTCCTCAATCAGCTTGATCGCACGATCGAATGCCAGCCAGGCCATCATTTTCGAGTGCGTAAAATGCTGGCGAGGGCCACGGACTTCCCAGATTCCTTCATCCGGCTCCTGCCAGTGTGACTCCAGGAATTTCACCAGCGCGACCATCAGCGCCCAATCAGGTTCGGTCATTTTGATCCCGGCATTATCAGCCTGCCAGATCGCAGCCAGCACTTCGCCATAGACATCGAGCTGGAACTGCTGTGAAGCTGCATTTCCGATGCGCACCGGCCTGGAGTTTTCATACCCGGACAACCACGGAATCTCGTATTCATCTAGACGGCGTTCGCCGCGAACGCCGTAGATAGTTTGCATTTGTGCCGGGCTGCCCGCGATGGCGCGCAGCAGCCATTGGCGCCAGGAAGTAGCTTCCTCGCGATAGCCAGCGCGCAGTAACACAAGCAAAATGAGCGCCGCATCTCGCAACCAACAGTATCGATAATCCCAGTTGCGCACGCCTCCTATTTGTTCTGGGAGTGAAGTGGTAGGCGCTGCAACCAGGCCACCAGTAGGTGCGTAGGTCAATCCTTTCAGCGTCATGAGTGAGCGCACGATCGCATCGCGCCATTTCCCTTCGGTTTGAAATTGTTTCGCCCAATCTGCCCAAAATATTTCCGTATCGCGCAATGCGTGCTCAGGATTAATCTTTCTCGGCGGATCTGTGTGAGAGGCGAACCAGGTAAGCACGAAAGGGATACGGTCACCTTTTGCCACGGTGAACTCAGCCACGGTGGTTAAATCTTCCCCGTGCGTTTCAACTGGTGTTCGTAAGATCAAGCCATCAGGTCCCGCGATTGCCTCGAGTCCGTCAAAACGCTTGCGTCTTCGCACCCACGGAACGATCTGGCCGTAATCGAAGCGGATGATCAGTTCCATCTGCATCGGCACTTTGCCGCGCAATCCTTCGACGATGCGGATGATGTCCGGATTCTCACCTCGCGGCGGCATGAAATCGATCAGGCGAACGGCCCCGCTCTTGGTTTCAATTTCTGTTTCGAGAATTAGCGTCTCTCCCCGGTAGCGGCGGCGCGTGCCTTCAACGTTCTCCGCCGGAAAAAACCGCCAGTGCCCATTTTCCTTGTCGCCGACCAGCGACGCAAAACAAGCGGGGGAATCGAACCGAGGAAAGCAAAGCCAATCAACGCAGCCGTCGTGACTCACCAGCGCGCCGGTCTGCGTATCACTGAGAAAAGCGTAGTCCTCGATCTTTGTATGTTCCTTCGCCACAATAATTCTTCCTCTTCCTCTTAATCTTCGTCTTCCTCTCTTGCCCGCCGTAGCCTCGGCGAAGGCGGGTGCTCCTGTTCCGTTTCTTCTGTGATGGCAGCCGTGTCGGCTGCGTCCGCAAGTTTCGCGATCTCCTCAGGCGTCAATCGGAACACGGTCCATTCATCCATCGGCTTTGCGCCAAGGGACCGATAAAATTTGATCGCCGGTTCGTTCCAATTGAGCACCGCCCATTCCATCCGCCCGCAGCCACGATCACGCGCAATCTTCGCAAGCTCAACAAGCAATACCCGACCATAGCCTTTGCCGCGCTTCTCCAGCTTCACGAATAAGTCTTCGAGATAAAGCCCAGATCGCCCGAGCCATGTCGAAAAATTATGAAAGAAAACTGCAAACCCCACCGGCGTTTTTCCTTCAAACGCAAGAAGCACTTCCGCCGCCGGCCGTTCACCGAACAAAACATCGACAAGCTGTTCTTCCGTCGCACTGACTTCGTGCGGCGCGCGCTCGTACGTAGCCAAATCGCGAATCAGTTCCAGGATGACCGGCACGTCCTCCACGCGCGCGGGGCGGATCTGAAAATCACCAACATCTTTCATCCTAGTGCTGATTGTCCATGACACGCGAACGGAAGCAAACTCGCGTGAAATCCGACGTCGAACGCAGGGATCGACCAAACCAACTGATCGTGACAGCGCGTATCGAGTTCACGTAAAATCCAAGCTTCAGCGGAAACTCTGCAAGGTCTCCCTATGAAAAAGCGACGCACTGCCCAATCCGCTTTCTTCAGCTTGTGCGTTTTAATTGGCTTGGTCGTCTTTTTTGGTTGGACTTCTTTTGGCGACGTTGGCTACGGCAAATCCGCAAACATCAATTCGCACGCATACACGCCATCTGGACGCACGGGTTTACTCTACTGGAGCCACTCCCACGCCCACTGCGACTCCTTGCGCTTCGGTCGGCGCTTGGACCGAGCAGGCTCCCTCTCCCACCGCTGTCTCGAGAAACGCCGTGTCTTCACAAGGAGGCAACCTTTATAGTTTCGGCGGGATCGCCAACAATATCGCTATTGCAAACGCTTACAAATACAGCCCTGGGACCAATACGTGGATGCCGATCGCCTCGCTTCCGGCACCGTGTGGCTGGGTTCAGCGCCTCAAGCGACGGCACCTACATTTACATTCTTGGCGGCGTGGACCAAAACTTCACGACGACGGCCACGCTTTGGCGCTACGACCCAATCAGCAATACCTATAACACGAACCTGCCCGATTATACTATTCCCACCTACTTCCACGCCACTGCGTACCTTAACGGCAAAATTTACCGCGTCGCAGGTCGCGAGCGAAGCCGAACGGGTCAATCGCCCCTACCCTAGCGCGCGACCGATGCGATTTAGACCTTCTTCGAACATTTGTGTATCCGCACCCATGCCGATGCGGAAATGATCGGGCATTTCAAAGAAGCGACCCGGAACCGCTGAGGTGTCGAATTTCGATCTCAGTCGCTCAAGAAAAACATTTACGTCTCCATTGAGCAACTGCATGAACGCGGTCGTACCCCAATCGGTCCAAGCGGCGGAAATCGCTGACTGCCGCGCAAGAAAATCCCGGAGCAATTTGCGATCCGCCTCAACGAGGGAGCGCCCTCTTTCGCGAAGAAGATTCAGGTGATTGAAGGCGGCGACGCTGAGAAGCTCACCCGGGTAAACCGGCGTCGCGCTATAAAGGTCATTCAGGCGGCGCATCTTCCACGCGAGACCCGGCTGCGCTAGGATCCATCCGCATCGCAGACCGCTGACACCGTACACCTTCGTTAAGCTGCTGGTCACTACGAACTCCGGCCCCAGATGAAACGATGTGCGCGGCGTGTCCTCGTAAACCGCATCCAGATAAACCTCATCGACGAGCACTAGCGCGCCGACGCTGCGTGCGATATCACCGATTTCACGCAGTACCGGCTCCGGAGTAAGCGCACTCGTCGGATTATGAAGATTTGTGATCACGATGAGGCGGGTCTTCGGCGTAATACAACGAAGAACCTCCTTCGCGTCCACTCCCCAGCCGTTTTCTCCAGCACGCTGAAAGCGCTTCACGTTCGCTTGCAGGTAACGGGCTACATCGAGAATGGGCCCGTATGCCGGATGCTCGATTAAAACTTCATCGCCCGGTTCGATGATCGCGGCCATGGCCAGATGATTCGCCATGGAAGTGCCGGCAGACTCTACAACGCAGTCGGGATCGACTCCATTGTGCGCAGCAATCGCTGCCTGCAGTGGCGGGTAGCCATAGCTGTTGTCGCCATTGATTTCGAGCTCTTTCAGATCGACCGAAAGTTCGCGGAGCGGAAACGGCGCCACGCCGCTCGTTGCGAGATTGAACCGCGCACGGCTCTGCGTCTTAGACCAATGCATGTAGTCAGAGTGCTTGTATCTCATGAATGCGCGCCTCTGAATCTGATGACAATCATCGTGGCATCGAATAATCCATGCTGACGGCGGGGCTTCGAAGAATCCAGTCTTGTCATTCCGAGCCCATTCGACTCACTTCGCTCGCTCAAGGCAAACTCCGCGAAGTCGCCTGCCGAGCCGTAGTCCCGCAACTGCGGGACGAAGGCTGGAGGAATCTCTGAATTTCGGAAACGTGGTACATTGTCACTTTGTTCCAGCGTCAAATTTATAGATTTTGAATTCCGGACTCGCCGCCATCACCGTGGCGCTTTGGGCGAGATGCTGTGCGAATTCAGGATAGTAATCCAACCACCAGAACGTATTCGTGGTGAACACTACGTGTGTGGCGCCGCGGCGTCGCAGCTTTTCAAGATCAACAATCGCGTCCTGGCCATCGCTCGGAACACCGGCGTAAATCCCGTCTTTTTCCAGAAAATGCCAGCCCTTGCGCTCCGAATAATAAAATATCGTTGGGTCGCCCATGTCGGCGGCAACTATTAACGCATCGGACGCGGTGATTTTGTCTAATTCCAGACCAGTATCTCGAAGTTGAGCGGCGGACGATTCGTAAAGTGGTCGCAAGTTCACATAGGAAAGAATTGCAAATGAACCAGTGAGCAGAAGTGACAATATTATCGCGACAGGACGCGAAGCGATTTTCGACGCGAAAAAGGCACAAGCGGCCCCGGCAAATGCAGCTGCGACCGGCACCAGAGGAAGTTGATACCATCGGTGGCGATTGCCGTAGCCTAGCGCTACGACGAATAGAACCATAGCAGCCAGCCACCAATCAAAGAGGCGGCCGTATCTCCCTCGCGGCCCCACGAACAAACCCATGAGCGCCATGACCACCAGAACGGGTGTCAGGCTTGATGTCGCAGTCTGGCGCGCGATGTCCCAGTACCACCCCAAACTCTCGATTCGAACACCACCGGCACCGAAGAAATGATGCGGATAAAATCTCTGTGCGATTTGATGCGCATGCCAGTACCAGGCGGCAGATGGCAGCAATGTGATAGCCGCGAAGAGAAGCAGTTGTAGCCGGGATCGGTGATCCCGGCTTCTAAGGAGCTTTATTTCGCGTCGGCCGGGATCAGCGATCCCGGCTACAGTCAGATACGCAAGCGGCGCGAAGATAATAGCGCTTGTAATTTTGATTAGGATCGACAGGGAAATCGCAATCGCTGCCAGAAACAAGGGCGTCCACTTTTGATCGTGCGTCCAACACAGAAAAAAATATAACCCGATGATCGCGAGAATAAGCGATGGGACGTCTGGCATGAACGAGCGACCGGCAAAAATATTCAAAGGCGCGAAACTGAAGAAAAATGTGGCCCAAACCGCTGCTGTGCTGCCGAAAATTTCCCGGACGAGCAAAAAGAAAAATGGCAGGGAAACAGCGAAGAAAATTACGGCCTGGCCGCGTCCAATCCATTCATGAACACCCGCTAATTTGTAACAAATCGCCGCAACGAACGGCAAAATCGGAAATTCCGTTCCAACGTAGCCTGTGGCATCACCGGCCCAATCGATCTGCGGATAAGCAAAATGAAAACCTCGCTGGCTAAAGTTATGCGCAATCGCGGCGACGTCGCTTTGCCGCCAGCTCCAATGGTCGACGTAGGGTTGATTAATGAAAATCAGCCGCGCCGCGACGGCTAGAATCCAAATAGCTGCCAGAAGTTTGCCAGCGTGGCCATCCCGCCGCCGGATCCAGAAAACAATCGCAGCTCGGCGCAAGAGAATGCTCCGGAACAATCCGCCTCTCCCCTCAGGCGAGGGGAGAAGATTGAGGTGAGGGGTCTTCGGCATCATGTAAGCACGAAATAAGCAAACCCTCACCCTCCCCTCACCCTTGAGAAGGGAGAGGCGATATACGGTGCTGAATAGGATCTACCTCTGCGCTCTCTCATGCGCATCTTCCAAGCGTCTTGACAGCTGAGGTAAAGTCAATCGGGTACGGTAATCCCAAATCGCACAGTAAGAGTTAGCATGAAAACAGCGGTTCGCGTTTGTTCTCCGGCACATGTGGGATTTTTGGTGCTGACATT